>DFWB01000184.1:951-14233 GCA_002380675.1 Akkermansiaceae bacterium UBA4145 | reverse complement strand
GGCAATATGGTTTATGCGGCTGCTACTCATTTCAAGGGAGAGGGGCAGTTCAAGCCAACCAATGGTAATCCGCGTGTCATTCATTTTCTCCATCGAGGCGAGGTGACCCAGCCCCGTAAAGAGGTCAGCCCCGGCACTCTGCCCATTTTCAAGGAAGAGCCATGGCAATTCAATCTGCCCGCGGATCATCGCGAATCCGACCGCCGTTCCGCCCTCGCGAAGTGGTTGGTTCGTAAGGATCACCCGCTGACCTGGCGGGTCGTTGCCAACCGAGTCTGGCAGTGGCATTTCGGTGAGGGGCTGGTTGCCTCTCCCAATGATTTCGGTGAGCTTGGCCAGCTCCCCAGCCATCCCAAGTTGCTCGACTGGCTTGCATTGTATTTCAGGGATCAGGGAGGGTCGTTCAAGAAGCTGAACAAGCTTTTGGTGATGAGCGCTGCTTACCAGCAGTCCTCGGCTGGGAACGAAGAGTTTGCCCGGTCAGATTCAGGAAACCGCCTGCTTTGGCGGATGAACCGCAGAAAACTTTCTGCGGAAGAAATCCGGGATGCGGTTCTCTCGGTCAGCGGAAAGCTCAATCTCGAGATGGGGGGGCCGGGCTATTACCTCTTCGCTCTGGAAAAGACCGCCCACTCTCCCCACTACGAATATCATAAGTTTAATCCAGAGGATTCCAAAAGCCACCGGCGTTCGATTTATCGCTTTATTGTTCGATCGCAACCTAATCCCTTTATGACGACTCTGGATTGTGCCGACTCCTCCCAGAGTACGCCAAAACGCAACGAGACGCTCACAGCCTTGCAGGCGCTAAGCCTGTTAAACAACAAATTTAGTGTGGTGATGGCACGTCATTTTGCCACCCGACTCGAACAGGAGGAGTCAGATATGGCCCGGCAGGTCAGGCGAGGGCATGTTCTGGTCACGGGGAGAGTGCCGGCAAAGGAAGAGACCGATTTACTGCTGGGATATGCCCGTAAACATGGTCTGCAAAACCTCTGCCGTGCCTTGTTTAATCTTTCTGAGTTTACCTATCTTGACTAACATGGTTCACAAGGAATCCCGCAGAGATTTTCTCAAGCAGTCCAGCTTTGGTGGTTTGGCTCTTGCCTCCATGCTGGCGAGGGATCCTCTGTCCGCCGCGACCAGTCCGGCACTGGATCACCCTCCCCGGGCAAAACGGGTTATCCAGCTATTCATGGCTGGCGCCGCAAGCCATCTCGATATGTTTGATTTCAAGCCCGAGCTGGTCAAACGGCATGGTCAGAAGTCGGATTTTGGCGAACACGTGGAAGCCTTTCAAAATGGGCTTGGACCGTGGATGAAGTCGCCATTTGAGTTCAAGTCTTACGGGGGATGTGGAAAGTTGATGAGCGACATTGTGGCTCCGCTGGGTGAAGTGGCCGATGACATCGCTTTTGTTCACAATCTGGTCGGTAAAACCGGAGTTCATAGTCAGGCGACCTATCTGCAGGCCACCGGGTTTCAATTGCCTGGTTTCCCCGGAGCTGGCTCCTGGGTGAGTTATGGACTGGGTTCTGAAAATGAAAACCTTCCGACCTTCGTGGTGCTGCCCGACCATCGAGGTTTTGCTTCCAATGGACCAAAGAACTGGGGTTCTGCCTTCCTTCCTACCCACACTCAAGGCACCACGATCTTTCCTCAACGTGAGAACCCCATCGAAGACCTTCACCCTCATGCGGACTACGTTTCCGAAGTCAGTCACCGGGAAGGAATTGATCTGATCAACGAGTTGAACAAGCGCCACAGTAAAAGCCGTCCCGGGGATCCACGCCTTGATGCGCGGATACGAAGCTACGAATTGGCCGCTCGCCTGCAACTCTCAGCAACGAGAGCATTGGATATTTCCAAGGAGCCGAACCACATCCTGAAGATGTACGGGCTGGATAATCCAAAGACGAAATATCCCAAGGAGATCAATCCTGCGGAAGAAACCGAATATTTCGGGCGTAAGTGTCTCATCGCGCGCAGGCTGATTGAAAGAGGGGTGCGCTATGTCCAGATCTGGAGTGGTAATGACAACAGTTTTCCGCGTCGTAACTGGGATAGTCATGAGGATATGACTCGCGATCATCCTTCCCTGGCCCTTGGAATGGCCCGTGGAGCGGCAGGTCTGATCCAGGATCTGAAGCAGCGGGGTCTGCTTGAGGATACGATCATCCACTGGACGACCGAGTTTGGACGCATGCCGAGCACGCAAGGCCAGAAAGGCCGTGATCACAATCCATTCGTGTTTACCAACTGGTTTGCCGGTGGAGGGATCAAGGGTGGAGTGACTCACGGTGAAAGCGACCAGTGGGGCTACAAGCCGCTGGACCGGAACAACCCCACGCAGGTCTACGACGTCTACGCAACCATGTTGCACCAGCTGGGAATCAATCACGAGAGCCTGAGCGTGCGACACAACAGTATTGATCGCAGACTCACGGACGTCCATGGGCACGTGATTAAGGAGATTCTCGCCTAGAGAAATTTTTGAGATGAGCCCGTTGAAAGGGTCGGTGCGTGCGGTCGTCGTAGCAGATTTGGGCTGCGGGTGGTGGGTGAACTGCCTTTCCATCACCCAGAAGAAGCGGGAAACGATTGTGCCTTACGGCTTTACCAACCAAGGCTGAATTAGCTTCTGTACGGAGCTCCACTCTGAGAGAAAGAGAAAAGGGTCGCCGGATGGAAGGTAATGAGTGGTGGGACGCATTTCGAAGGATTCCATGGTTGCCTGCGCCGCGCGGATCGATTTCCCAGAAGCTGAGGTGTCCTGCTCGCCGGTAATGATCATGACCTGTCGATCCCGCCAACCATCAATGAATGGTTGGGAGTTAATAGTTTGTTGTTCGATGAGCGGAGATATCAGAAGAAGTTTCTCCCATTCGCGCGGTGCCACTGCTGCTTCATGTAGAACCCCGATTCCGGCTTCGGAAATGCCCGCGAGAACAAGCCTTTCTTCGTCAATATCCGGGTGCTGTATACAAAACTCCCGGGCTTGCGCGATGGCTGCCCGCCCTCCTTCCTGACTCCACTTTCCTGTGGCAAAGGTTGGGGCAACGATTGCCACGCCGGTGGAATCTGCGAGTTTCTTCCAAAGCAACCACGATCCCTGAAAGTTTCCGAGGCTACCGTGCAGGAGAACAATTGCGATCTTCTTTCCCGGTGGTCCTGAACTCGAAGAGCTGGGGATATAAGTAAACAGAGGTCCAGGAGAGGGCTTGAGTCCAAGCATCTCCCGGTAGGTAGATCCCAGCAGGGAGGGGAGAGATGAAAGCTGGGGATCCAGTGAAAGATCACGATAGAGATCATTCGTGATGCGGCGAAGATCAGAGGCACGTTGCCAGCTCAAATCTGGATTGGTGGCGGCCATCACGTAAGAACGCAGGGCGAACTGGTCAACTTCTGCAACAAGGTTCGCTACACCAAATAAGCCGGAAACATTCTCATGGTGAACAAGGCGTGCAGCGTCCCCTCGTGTGCCGGGCGCTTTCTGTGCCTTTTGTTTGCAGACAAGGAGCGCAGATGAACCGGCCACAAGGAGGAGGCCAGCAACAATTTTCCGGCTGGTTCTCCGCCAGTGCAGGAGATTCAGGGGTACAGGAAGAAGGCAGATGAGCGCAATGGCGAAAAGTCTGGAGGTCCACATCGTGGACACAGCAAGAAGCGCAAAGGCAGCGATCCAAAGCGGGAGAGAAAGTAGCGTCCAGCCGCCAGAGAAGACGCAACCAAGTGCGCTGGTGTCCGATTCCGGATCCTTTTTATCCACCTCTACTGAGAGGGCTTGAGGGTGATGAGGTGCATTGTGGCCGTGTAGGCGTTGGCCGCACTCATACGCTTAAATTCATGACCCGGCCCCCATGAATCGGTATAAAGGATCTCATCAGTTTTCGAATTATACCCAATAACCAACCTCATGTGTCCTCCACCCTGCTGGGGAATACCCCGCTCCGGGAACACGCCGACCTGTAGGGCCCAAAGCAGGGGTGTTCCCGTATCTATAGTGTCCCTGATCTGTTTTCGAAATCGATCGAAGGCAGTGCCCTTGGCGCGGACCTCGCGTAGCGTCGGTCCATGGCAATTTGAAAGGAAATACTGATACGGGGTTACAGCGCCTTCGCGAAACTCCTTTCCCTCCTTGTTTTTCCGGATCAAGCGGTTGTAGGCCTTCATCTCGGATCTGACCTTGCGATCCTCGATTTCATAATGGACAAGGAGTCGAGTCTTTGTCCGGCCCGCGACCTTCTTAAGGGCCGCAATCATGTTGGCGGGATTCGTTCCCCCCTGGGCACTACTTTCGGCAATCTGGGCCATCGCGTGCTGATCCACTGGCAGGCCGTAATATCGGAAGACGCGCTCCGCGCTGGCTACCGCGCAATATCCCTTACGGCCCTGATCCACCATGGGAACACCCTGCACAAAGATATCGCCGTTAGGTGCGCTTACCCTGTTGGCAATAAGGTCCCGGCGTCTTGCCATACTTTTTGTCAGCCCAGACCTCTGCTCGTAGATCTCCTTCCCGTATTTTACAGAGACAAGGCTGAGCTTCAGGAATTCAGGGGTGTAACCTCTGGAGGCTCTGGATTTACTGGAGGTGAGAACGAGAAAAGCTCCGGGGCACTTCCACACCCAGCGATCAGCTGATACAACACTCCCTTTCTGGGCCCGGTTCATTTTTTCTCCCTCAAGGCTGGTTTTCTCCATGAGTAGACCGTGCCATTTTTCGGTCAGCTCCTTAAATCGCTCCTGCTCCATTTCCCCATTATCACCCCGATTATAGATCGAGATGTCAAAGGAATGCAGTTTGTCATCCCGGCTCCGTAGAATCGTTTCGCCTACCGGGAGACTCCAGAGTTTCAGGCCTCGCTGGGTGCTTCGTGCATCCTTGCGCTCCTTTGAGAGCCAGTGAAATCCAAGGGGCTTACGGTCACGGAGGACTTCGCCGACCGGCTTATCCCACATTGCAGCATCGAGGAATAAAATCTCAAGATCCGGAACTGGCGCTGAGAGTGCCGAGCCCTGCGCAGAGAGGCAGAAGACGAAGATGAGATAGAAACGGCGCACTTCCTTAAATTAGTTGATCTTGGTCATACTGCAAGGTCAGTGCTGGTGCTTCCCCCTGCAGCCTTCGCATCCCACCCAGTCACTGGATCCATCGGTGTAAAACTCCTTCTTCCAGATAGGGAGGCGCTGTTTGACCTCATCGATGACAAAGCGACAGGCATCAAATGTTTCGCTGCGATGTGGAGCAGAAACTACTACCATGACAGCACATTCGCCAATTTCGAGAGGGCCGGTGCGATGTATTGCTCCAGCGTAATCTAGATCGAATTTCTCTATCGCCTCCCGCAGGATGATCCGTCCCTCCTTCTCTGCCACCGGGCCATGGGCTTCATACTCCAATCGGAGCACTTTTCGGCCCTGGTGATGATTCCGGACCAGTCCTTCGAAGATTGATACCGCGCCGGCATGAGGGTTGTTCGCCGCATCCCGCAGAGTGGTTGGGTCTATCGGTTCTGAGGTAAGGCAGAACATGGATCTAGCCTCCCGCAAAGGGAGGGAAAAGGGTGACTTTGTCCTCTTCAGTAAGAGGCTGATTCCATGACCTGAATTCATCATTGATAGCAATTTTCACGGAATCGATTTCCAGGGAAAGCCTACGGGACATACGCAGTTCTTCCCACAGACCCGCGGCTGTGACCGAACGGGTCTGGAACTCTTCGGAATCGCAGCCTGCGTCTTCCCTCAGGACGCCACAGTATTCAACCAGAACGTTTTTAAGAGTTCGTCCGTTATTAAGGATCAGCCGTGCTTCTTCAAGATCCTCAGGGCGGTTACAATTGTCTAGAGCGGATAGCTCGGGCAGTTCGATTTCCTTGCGTGTCAGGCTGAAGAGGAATCGTCGGGCACACCTGACTCCCTCGGAGAGCATTCTTTCCAGAGAGGAATGAGAGGAGGGCTCGTAAATCGTGCAAAGGGGTTCGGGCTTGCCGTCGAAGCGGCTGGTAAAGCAGGTCGCATCGCTAGTCGGGTCCCTCGACTCCACGAGGTATTCCAGGGTGGGTGCGGTGAGAAAAGGAAGGTCACAGGCAGTGACAAGCCATGCCGTTTCCGGCGAATGACGGAAAGCGGATTCCAGTCCAGCCATCGGGCCTGCATTCTCTCGCAGGTCCTGAATGGTCGGGTGATGATACTGCCGGTCGTCATCTCCCGCGATAGCCAGAAAGGATTTTGCGGTAACTCCTCCGAGAAGTTCCATTCCTCTGTCACGCATGGAGAGACCGTCAACGATCATCAGGTCGGCCTTGTCACGGCCCATACGGCTGCTTTTCCCTCCTGCGAGGAGGAGACCATGAGGGGAATTTTTCACGACGCCTGAGTAGGAAAAAAATCGCTCTTGCCGCCGCGCTTTTCCTCAAGGCGAAGAGTGGTGATTTCGATCGCAGGGTTTACCGCCTTGCACATGTCGTAGACGGTGAGCGCGGCGACGGAGGCTCCTGTGAGGGCTTCCATTTCAACACCGGTCCGGCTGCTGGTTGAACATTCACACTCTACCTTGAGCGAATGATCGCTCTCGGGCTCAATCGTCACATTGCACTTGTCGAGGGGTAGAGGGTGACAGAGTGGGATCAGAGAGGAGGTCTGCTTGGCCGCCATGATGCCTGCCAGAATCGCAGTATTGAGAATGGAGCCCTTTTTGTTCTGGAAACCCTTTTCCTTGAGCTGGCACAGCAGCTCCGGGCCGAGGACGATGATGCAGCCGGCTCGGGCATAGCGCTTGGTGACAGCCTTGGGGCCAACATCAACCATCCTGGGGTGGCCTGCCTCATCCAAATGAGAGTGATCGCTCACGGCTCTACGCTAGGACAATGGGGAAAAAACACGAGAGGATTTACTGTCTGTCAGAGCCACGACCAGTAGGGGGCGAGGGTGCCTTTGGGAAAAGAACCTTTTTCAGCAGGGAGCTCGATAAATCCATCCGACTCAATCGCGGAAGCAAAGTCCCCGGAATTTGCGAGGGGGAGAGGTTCGGCAATCGTGCAGGCTCCTTCCTGACTTGTTTTGACCGGGAGGCTGTAAGCAAAGGATGGCTCGAAGGCGAAGTTGGAAGAGAGGGACACTATCTGTGATGAGTATCTTTGCCGTTGAGCAGCTTTGAGAAACGGAAGGACGTAGCGATGGAAGGTAATCTGAACCGACATCGGATTGCCCGGGAGGGCGAAAATGGAGGGAGTTCCTCCCCAGAATGCTAGAGGCTTTCCGGGGCGCTGAGCAACCCCGTGGAAGGATGGAGGTCCGAAAATTTTCTCCATGACTGGTCGGACGAAGTCGTATTTACCCTTGGAGATCCCACCGCAAAGGATGAGGAGATCACAATGTCTGTGTTTCTCCACCGCAGTGAGGGTAGCCCCGGGATCGTCCGGCAAGTGCTGGTAATGGGCTAACTCGGCACCTGCCGCGGAAAGTGCAGCGTGGAGGGCTGCAGCATTCGATTGACGAATTTCGTGGTCTGCAGGGGTTGAAGAGCGGTCGACCACCTCGTCACCTGTGGTGAAAAGAGAGACGCGGGGCCGTTGTAGAACTCGCAGGGTGGTAGCGCCAACCGTGGCAGCGACTGCTGCAACGCGAGAATCAATGATGGTGTTTGGTGGAACCAGAATTTCACCAGTTTCGTAATCGCTGGCTCGACGGTGAATGAAGCGTCCTGCTACGGCTGAACCGGCCTCGATGGTGAAGTGATGATCTTGGCGTGAGATTTGTTCGTAGGGTATGACGGTATCACAATCGGGTGGTAGACAGGCTCCCGTCATCACTTCCCAGCAGTGCCCTCGTGGAGTTTGCTGCGGCGTTGGAGCTCCAGCCGGATGGTCGCCCGCGATTGCGAGAGTCGTGTGTTCCTCAAGGTCAGACTTTTTACAACATATGCCATCCATCATGACCCGGTCGTAGGGGGGAAGGGGCCTGTCGGCAACAAGAGGGAGCGCGAGAATTCTTCCCCTGGCCTGCTCAGCAGGGACATCTTCTTCTGCGAGTTCTGGGATGGTAGACAGTGTGATTTCTTCCGCAGCCCGGGGAGTGATGAGAGGGTTCATGAGGTGCCGCCAGTTCACAGTGAATGGACGAATACCCAAGTATTTAGTTGCGGGATGTCGTCGCTACGCTTGGCTGGGGGAGATGCCACTGGATCAGTACGATCGACCGCTGCGGGATCTGCGCATCTCCGTCACCGACCGATGCAATTTTCGTTGCCGTTACTGTATGCCGGCGGAGGTTTTTGGCTCGAGCTACCGCTTTCTGCAGCGGAAAGATCTTCTCACCTATGAGGAGATTGAGCATCTAGCATCCCTCGTCGCCGGCCTTGGAGTGCGCAAATTTCGTTTGACCGGAGGAGAACCTCTCCTGCGGCAGGGGCTGGAGGAGTTAGTAAGGATGCTGTCCAACCTCGAAGGCGTGGAGGATCTTGCCATGACGACCAATGGAGTGCTTCTGGAAAGCCACGCGGCGAAATTACGGCGTGCTGGGTTGCACCGGGTTACAGTCAGTCTGGATGCTCTGGACAAAGACGTGTTCGGACAGATGAATGGAGTAGGGGCAAAGGTGGAAAGAGTTCTGCGTGGAATCGAACGAGCGCGTTCTGAAGGTTTGGGAGTCAAAATCAATACGGTCGTCCAACGCGGAATCAATGAGAGTGAGATCCTGCCGCTTGTTCGCTGGGGTAGCGAGCGGGATATACCAGTTCGGTTCATTGAATACATGGATGTTGGGGAGACCAACGGGTGGCGGATGGAGCAGGTGGTGCCAAGCGCGGAGGTTTTCGAAAGGATTGCGGCAGAGTTCCCCTTGAGAAAATTAGAGCCAGCTCACCGAGGAGAGGTCGCGCGTCGTTACCAGACTGGTAATAGGAAGGGAGAGGTTGGATTTATTTCCTCGGTCACGGAGCCATTCTGCGGTGATTGCAATCGGCTGCGTCTGTCTGCGGAGGGCAAACTGTATACCTGTCTCTTTGCGGAGAGCGGGTTTGATGTCAGAGAGCTGATGAGAGCAGGCAGAGAGAAATCTCTGCTCCTTGCGATTCAGGGGGTTTGGGCTGATCGAAGTGATCGTTATTCAGAGCGTCGAGGGGCAGAAAAAAACCAGAAGGTAGAAATGAGTTACATAGGAGGATAAGAGTTATGAATTGGGAAATTGATATCATTCATTTGTTTGTGTCAGGTGGACACAACTATAAGGGGCGGCATGAAAAAGGCTCCCTCGATTACGAGATAGAGGATCCTGATCTTATCGAATGTGTGGCGGGAAGGGGAATCCGAGGAGACCGGTATTTTGATCACAAGGAGAACTTCAAGGGGCAGATCACGTTTTTTGACTACGGTGTCTATGATGACGTGAAAAAGGCGTTCGGGCTCCCAGACCTTTCTGCCTCGGTCTTCCGAAGGAATGTCCTGGTGAGGGGAGTGCCTCTGTCAGAGCTCATTGGAAAGCGTTTCACTATCGGGAGCCTGGAGTTCGAGGGGGCTGAGGAGGCGGCTCCCTGTTACTGGATGAACGAGGCTGCTGCTGACGGAGTGCATGAATTTCTCAAGGGTCAGGGTGGACTCAGGGCCCGTATTCTGAGGGGAGGATCGCTGAAGAAGGGGATGGATTCGCTCTCTCTCCTTCCCTAGGCCCTGTCCGGTGATTCCGGTGAAATCTGGCGAGCTTCCGAGTTGACGCTCTTGCCTGTGGCGTAACAGGTAAAAGGGGATGCGATTTCGGTCTCAGTAGCGAGGTAATTGAAGGTTAATTCCTCTCCTTTTTCGATTTCACGGAGTGCAAAAAACTGGCGACCCTGAAGATAGAGGTTGGGGCTGAAAGAGTGATTGAGGCACACAGCATAGTCATCTACTACATGCTGCTCTGGTGCAATTTCGATGCTCTCCCGGGTTCGCGTTGCGGAGGGTTCTCCCCGGACGACATAGACAAGCTCCCCTTTCGAAAAGGCGAAGCGAGAGTAGATAGCATTCTCTCCGTGCTCGTTTTCACTTTTTCGGAAGCAGTCGCTGCGGTCACTCACCCTGCTTAATCTGATACCACGATTAACGGGTCATGGCGAGGCGAATAGACCTCTTGCGCTGGATGATTTTTAAAGGAGATGAGACCGCAACGGTAATCAGGCCGTCATTGGCAAGCCGTGATGGGCGGTTTAGTTGATCTGGAGAAAACTCTCACTGAGAAGAACTGCGCGGATGAGAGACCTCAAACGATGGTTTTCGTCAGCTGTGTTTTCCACGATCTCCTCAATAGTAAGAAAGTCCGCCGGATTCAGCTCCCGGGACGTGGCATAGCGCATGAGATGGGCCGTAAAGGCCCGAGCAAAACGACGATCCTCTTTTGCCAGTGATTCCTTGAAGCGAACCGCGCCATCAAAGGGATACTTTTTCATCAAGGTGCCGCTGGCGTCAACGTCTCGACCATTTGGATACTTGTCTCTCCACCTGCCGATGATGTCATAGTTTTCAAGAGCGAAACCGAGGGGGTCAAGGCGTGAGTGACAACCAGCGCAGTCCGGATTCTCACGATGCTTGGCAAACTTCTCGCGAATCGTGAGATTCTTGTCGGCAGCATCCTCGTTCAGAGGAGGGACATTATTGGGTGGTGGGGGGGGAGGATCATTGAAAATCACCTCGATGACCCAGGCTCCCCGGGCAATTGGGTGGGTGCGTTTAGGGCCTGAGGTCATGCTCAGCATTGCCGCGTTGGTTATTACCCCTCCGTAACGAGGATCATCAGCCTCCCGGCGGGAGAAGGATCTTGAGCGCAGTTTGCTACGAATATCATCCTCAAATATTTTTTTGGCGTCCTGCCGCGCCCGTCCTGGGTCGGTATTGGGAGGAACATTGTCGAATGAGCTTTGGGCCTGTTTGATTTCCTGAACGAGGCTATTACGCCTGTCTCTCTGGGGGGGAGTGAGGGCCTCCGCCAGTTCCGACTCGGTGACATAAAGTCCACCGGCAGAACCTGCGATCTCCTCAGCATTAAGAGCCCGGTTGTAGAGTCGCGCTCGTGCCAGACTGACATCAAGGTATCTTCCGCCTCCGGCAGGAAGATGGCGCACTCCAAAAATGATGGAGCTCTTGTCCTTGGGGAAGGTGGCGAGGCTGGTGCGGAAGGGCTTGCCGTAGGGCATGCCATTCCGATAGAGGGTCACCGACCCATCGGCCCCATAGACCATAGCGAGGTGAATCTTCTGGTCTGGTTTCATCTCGGGCGTAGATTCGGGGAAGTCCTTTGTGCGGGCGAAGCGGTTGCTGCCTGAGATCCAATGTCGTTTCTTCCGCTCCCCGAGCACGATGGTATCAAAAAAATCGCCAGGGCCCTGGACCCCCATGAATCCCCCTCCGTCCTGATCAATATTGTGCACCATGCCCCAGACCTCGAGGGTCCTCTCTTTCAGGTCAAGTGAGAGGGGAGGGCTCTGCAGGTAGGAGTTTTTCAGGACGACCATGCCTTCGCTGAAACTGATTTTGCCGTGGCTTTTCAGGTGCAGCGATCCCACTGAATCTCGAAGGTCATTGTTGAACTCCCATGCTGCTATGGGGTCAAGGTTGACGGGTTTTCCTCCCTTGCGGCGGGCCTTCAGAAGGCGTGCTTTGACTGGGTCCACCAGAGTCTTGAGTTCCGCTTCCTTCGATTGAATTGTGGTCTTGAAGGATGCGCGCTTTTCATCGTTGGATTTGTTGCGGGTTACAATGGCATCAGTGTCAAAGCGGGGTGGTTTCAGATCGGAGGTATACCAAGTCCGGAGGAATTCACTCTGATAGGAAAACCGGGGCGCGATGAGTTCAATGACGGGCCGGTCCTCAAGGAACATTGCGTCGAAAAGGAGAAGCGGTTCGAGGATCATCTGAACGCTGGCCGGGCTGGATTTATCGACATTGAAAAGGCGTGCCAGTTTTGGATCGGGAGTGGCGCCAAGAAGGTTTTCGAGTTGCATCCATTGTGAAGGGAAAGCATCCAGAAAGCGCTCGATCCGGGAATCAGACATCATGCGATCACAGGCTTTCTTGAACATGTCGAGATTGGCGAGTTGCCCGTTCTCCGCTAGTTGAAGAAGCTCGAGATCTGGACCACTGTTCCAGAGGAAGAAGGAAAGGTTGCTTGCGACGACGAACAGGTCCTTCCCTGCGCTGGTTGATCCATATCGGAGAAGAAATCGGGGAGACGATAGGACGGCAGAGGCTGCTCGTTTCATCGCCTCGGTGAAGGGTAGTCCCTGCTCGATCTTTCCGAGGGTGTAGTTGGTGTACCGTTCAAGGGTATCTACTTCGATAGCGCTTCGGAAAGCGAGGAACAGGAAACTCCTCAGCCGTTTTTGGACCTCTTCCCGCATGTCTCCTTCCTCGGGTGCACGGAAAAAATCGTTCCATATGCCCACCGTTTTCTCATTAAAGTCCGGGCTTTCAATAATTGAGACGCTGAGACGCAGGAAGGAGTCGAGAAGGAGGGGTGACAAGGAGAGCTGATTCGCCTGATTGTCGTATCCATGAGCAGCACGGAGGTCTTTGGGGAAGGCTTTGACCTCGCGCATTCCTGCGGCAGGAGAGAGTGAGTGACAGGCCACTTCGACTTTGTCGGGCATCTTTCTGGTATCCGGCTTGAGATAGTTGCTGTGCCGGGTCATGAGCTTCTCAGGCAGAGCAAAGAGATCCCGGTTGAGCATGAAGAGATCACGAACAGCGTTATTGTACTGGAACCTGTTGAGTCTCCTGATCTGAACATGTCGGTCTTCCGGGTTTTCCGCTGTGGCTTCGCGCAGCATTACCTTCAAGCTGGCGACAAGTTCCTCGCGTTTGGCGTCTGGAATCTCGGGCTCATTCTCGGGAGGCATATCGTAGGAATCTACAGCCTCGATCAGCTCCTTCAGCAGTTTTGGATTGGCCCGGAGGTGATTAAAGGTGGTGACCTCCTTGAGGTTGACCTTCCCCTTGGTTTTTTCGCCTCCGTGGCACTTGATGCAGTGCTGTGCAAAGAGCGGTTTTAGTAGAGAGTCAAACTGAGCTCCACTGTCTGATTTTGGAGCGGCGGCTCTACTGGCCGGGTGCAACAGAAGCGTTGCGGCCAGCAATACCAAAGCAGAAGCCCTCACAGGCATATATACGCATGGTGTGGCCATGATGAGGAGTCCTTGTGGTTGCTTCCTTCAGGTCCACAGGTCCGAGATCACCCCGGAGCTGTCTGCAAAGGAATTGATTTCTGCTCCCATCAACTGAGCCATGGTCAGCCACATGTTGGAGTTGAGAGT
>DFWB01000184.1:0-606 GCA_002380675.1 Akkermansiaceae bacterium UBA4145 | reverse complement strand
TCCCTGCTTGATCTGACCCTGTGCCCCGCCGGCGAGAATAAAGGGGAGATCATAAAACTGGTGAGTTGCGCCATCGCCAAGAGCGGCCCCGTAGGAGACGAGGGAGTTGTCGAGCATGGTGCTTCCGTCCGCCTCGCGGATCTCCTTCATACGCCTCAACATGTAGGCATATTGCTCAAGGTGAAAGATGTCGATCTTCTGAACTTCCTTCCATCCGTCTCCCTTCTGGTTATGGGTCATGTTGTGGTGTTGCACCGGTTTATCAAACACGCCCTCATACATGAGGGTCGCATCCCAGCGCTCCGGCCCGATCATAAAGGTGCTGATATTCGTCATGCCCATCTGGAAGGCGAGGAGCATCAGGTCGGTCTGCAGGCGAATGTATTCGCCGCGGGGCAGGATTTCATCTTTCGGAATCCGGATATCCGCCTTTGCAATTCGTTCCTTCTGTTTGGCAATGCGGATTTCGACATTGCGGATCATCTCCATGAACTCGCCCAAGGTCTCCCGGTCATCGGTGCCGAGTTTCTTCGAAAGGCTTTTGGCATCGGCAAGTAACAGAGAGGAGACATCACTGAGGTGGGACTGAAAATTATCGGCCTTGAA
>DFWB01000353.1 GCA_002380675.1 Akkermansiaceae bacterium UBA4145 | reverse complement strand
GAAATTGTGCTCTGCCAGGACCAGAAGTCATGGGCCTTCACCTCGCGAGTCGTCTTCTTCGTTTCGGGATTAATCCAGAGTAGACGGCCATCGTAACCTGCAGAAACCAGCTCCCGGTTTGCCGGGGACCAGTTTACCCCAGAGGCGTAATTCTGATGCTCAGCAAGCTTCACCGGCCTACTCCACCGAATCTGTGGTAGAGAATAGATACCTCCATCGAAGCACGCCGCGTAGAAGCGGTTGTCTTCACCCCGCGCCAGTGAAAGGCAGTGTGTGGGCAGCTTGAAGGAAGTGCTCTTGGCGATTTCGACTTTCACGCAAGCACCTCCCTGATTGGCTCTGATTGATCCTCCACGTAGTGAAAATTTGGAAGGGTGGGTATTTGAAACTCCCCGTGAGGGTCGATCCCAAGTGCAGAAAAGATTGTTGCGAAGAGGTTCTGCTCGTTGAAGGCCTCGCCAGCAACGTCAAATCCCAGCTTGTCTGTTGCTCCCACCACTGCCCCTTCTGCGATTCCGCTTCCAAACATGGACAGGCTCCAGGCGTTGGGATAGTGATCCCTGCCGCGTGCCGCGTTGAGCCAAGGGGTGCGTCCGAACTCACCCATTGCGATCACCAGGGTGTCATCCAGCATGCCCCGGTCCTCGAGGTCACGGTGAAGCTGGTAGATAATATTGTCCAGGTCTGGAACGACCATCTGGTAAATCTCGTGGTTAAAGACATGGCAGTCCCATGGCATTCCATTGGCGACCATGACAAAAGGGGCGCCTTCTTCGACGAGGTTCCGAGCGAGGAGAGTGTGCTGACCGAAGGCGCCGGGCCCGTAGCGCTCCCGGTCTTTCTGTGGAAGGCGATCCAGATCAAACAGGTGGGCACAGCTCATGAGGCCCTTGACCCGCTCGTAGACAGCGTTGTGCGACGAGGCGGCTTTACTCTTTGTATCGTTCTCGAACTTCTTGCTTAAGAACCTTCTTAGTTGTTCGCGAGCCTCATGATCATCAGTTGTGATGGAATCAAGTTTGTCGACGTCAGGAATGCCAAACTCTCCGCCGGTTCGCACAGGAGAATACTCTGCGCCAAGCCATCCCGCCCAGTTTCCAGCCTTGAACCCCTTGAACTCATTTCCTTCGGGACAAGGGTCGAGGAGAATGAAGTTTGGAATCGGGCTATCCAGTTGTCCCAACTGCTGGGAGAGGACGGAGCCAAGAGTTGGACGGGTAAATGGAGGCCTGGGCGAGTGGCCCCTCTGAAGAAGATTAATGGCCTGCGTATGTTCGCGGGCGCTTGTTTTCATGGAGCGAATGACTGCGGTCTTGTGGGCGATGGACGCACACTTGGGCATGAGTTCGCTGAAGTGAATTCCAGGGATGGAAGTCGGGATGGATCCGAAAGGACCGCTGGTCGTTGTGCCCGGTTTCGGGTCCCAGGTTTCAAACTGACTGGGGCCACCGCACAGCCAGAGGAGGATGCACCGTTTTTGTGTTTTTTTTGCAGCCTCTGCAAAAGCAGGATTGGAAAACAGGCCCGCCCAGCTGAGCGAGGAAATGGCACCTGCCGTCATTCCCTCGAGAAAACGTCTCCGGTGAAGGCCGTGCTCCGGATTGCCACAATTCTGTTGGGCTCCGTTCATTAGTGATTCATGCGGAATTCTGCGCTGTTGAAGAGAGCCCAGAGGATTTGCCGGATCGCGGAAGGTTGGCGGTCTGCCCTTTGTGTGAGATAGGAGACAGTGTGCGTGCGTTCCTCCTCGTCGGGAAGTCTTCCGAGGGTCGCGAGGAAGAGCTCCTCGGTGATAACGCCGTTGTCACCGTGCTCGTTGAGGCTGGCTGCGAGTGGAAGTTCTGTCGAGCTGAGGATCTTTTCAACGACTTTTCCGTTTGCGGCAAACATGGCCTGCTGCACAGAAGGAGAGAAAGTCTCGGCGAAGATGTCAGGGTAGGTTTTCACAAATTCGTTCCGGTAGGTATTTTCCTGAGCGACGGTTCCATCCTCACGAGCCTCGCTCCCAAGGGCCACCAGAATCGAACGATAGAGATGTTCAGCGGGAAGCGGCTTATCGATTCCCCGTGCAAAACTTTCCGGGGCGGGAGGGATTTCCGCCGGGTGGTTCGTCGAGAGGGAGTATGCTTTGCTGTTTAGAATGGCCCGGCATGTCCTACGGAGATTAAATCCATTTTCAGCGAAGTCCTTGGCCAGCCAGTTGAGCAATAAGGGATGGCTCGGAGGGTGAGCCGAGTTCATCTCGTCTGCCGGATGAACAATTCCGCGCCCTATCAGAAGAGCCCAGAGGCGGTTGACGATGGCTCTGGAGAAGGCGGGGTTATTGTCCAAGGCAAGGCGTGCGAGTTCCTTCCGGCGGGAGAATTTTGGGAGTGGGGCCTTTTCCACCTTCGTTGTAATCACCGGTTTGTCGCCTTTTTTCTTAGGTTTTGGAGGGTTAATCCAGTCTCCTGGAGGGCTTACGATGTAGTTTTTCAGATCGTCCTTGTCTTGCCTGCCCCCCGGCTCCACGACAGTTTGACCGGTTAGGAACACCAGTTCGCTTTCACTACTCTCCCCCTCAAGGTTGGCGAACTTGTTATAGCCACCCGCAGCGCGTTCCCCGAGTCCCGGGCCGCCACTGGTGTTGACGTTGCGAGTGCGATCGAAAAAGGCAACCAGCCCCCAGTAATGCTTCTGCTCAATTTCCGGAGCCACCGGATGGTCATGGCATTGGGCGCACTGAAGCTGCGTTCCAAACAGGGCAGACGCAGTGGTGGTTGCCATTTTTCCTGCGTCATTGCCTTGCTCGTAAAGAAACCATGACGCGCCTTGCTCCTCGGGGCTTTCCGGGCGAGCCACAATAAAATCATAACCTACCTTGTTCCAAGGGCGGTTGGTCTGGAAGACCCAGCGCAAGTAGGGCAGGAAGTGTTTTTCCCGATCGGTTCGTTTTGTTCCTCCAGACCCCGATCGACCGAGAAGCGCAGCGTTAAAGATTTCTGCGAAGTGGCGTGCGTGGGCCTTACTATCAAGTAAATCGTCAACCAAGGCCTGTCGCCGGTCAGGGCGTGTATCTGCGAGGAAACGAGCGCGCTCTTCTCTCGTGGGAATCCGTCCCAGCAGGTCAAGGGTGATCCTGCGTAGGAACGCTCCGTCATCAATGGAAGGAGAGGGAGAAAGATCTTTTTCGTCCCACTGTTTCCGGAGGAGAAAATCAATTGCCCGGTCAGGTGACAGGTCCGGGGGCAGTATTTCTGCCAGATCCTCCGGAGTGGGGTCCTCGCTGGTTTGCTCCTGAGAGTGAAAGTGGGTGACCCACTCTTGCATACGGCTGATTTCGGCCTGACTGAGCTGTCCTTTCGGAGGCATATGGGGATCAGCTCCGGGATGAAGTTGAGAGACCAGCCGGCTCTTTTCCGGCTCGCCAGGCACTAAGACCGGGCCGCTCTCTCCTCCTTCGAGAAGGCCCTTGAGCGAACGAAGGTCGAGGCCGCCTTTTTTCTTAGCCCCTCCGTGGCACTTGATACAATGCTCTTTTAGAAGCGGAGCAAGTTCATCGAACTGCCCGGCCTCGCCAACCAAGGGCAGGAGGGCGAGGATCAGGTAGTTGATGGAGTGGAGTTGCAAACTCTGGCAACAATAGCGGACCATTCGGACGGCGCAATCGCGTCTTGATGCGGTCCATGAGCCCCTCTCCGAGAGCCATCCGCTCATGCCAGGATGGGTCTGACAGGGTGAACCTGTTCAACGCCCGTCAGGCGCTGGTCAAGACCCTGGTGCCGGACGGTGAAACGGCTGTGATCGATACCCATACAGTGGAGAATGGTGGCATTGAGCTCGTTGAGATGCACAGGATTTTCCGTGACATTATAACTGAAATCATCGGTTGCGCCGTAGGTCATACCGGCCTTGATCCCTCCCCCGGCCATCCACATGCAGAAGTTGCGCGGGTGATGGTCTCGACCGTAGCTCTCCCGGGTCAGTTTTCCCTGACAGTAGGCGGTACGCCCGAATTCTCCACCGAAGACCACAAGTGTGTCCTCAAGCATTCCCCGTTCCTTCAAGTCCTTGATCAGGGCGGCGGTGGGCTGATCTACATCAAGGCACTGATTCTTGATTTCCTTGGGCAGGTTGCCGTGCTGATCCCAGCCCCTGTGAAGGACCTGAACGACTCGAACCCCTCGTTCAATGAGCCGGCGGGTGAGGAGCGCAGAGTGGGCAAAGGTGCCGGGTTTTTGAGAGTTTGGTCCATACATCTCAAGGGTCGCCTTACTTTCTCCCTTCAAATCAGTGAGCTCCGGTACGCTGCTTTGCATTCGGAACGCCATCTCGTACTGGGCGATTCTCGTCTGAGTCTCCGGGTCGCCGAAACGTTCGAAGGACTTTTCGTTGAGTTGCCCCAGGGCGTCGAGCATGGCTCTCCGGTCGCCGGGAGAGACCCCGGGGGGGTTCTTTACGTAGAGCACAGGATCTCCTGCGCTCCTCAGTTTGACGCCGTCATATTTTGAGGGCAGAAAGCCACTGGTCCACATGCGGCTGAATAGTGCCTGACTTGGGTTCTTCACCGTTGGTGTAAAGACAACAAATGCGGGTAGATTCTGGCTCTCGCTGCCGAGGCCATAGCTGAGCCACGAACCGAGACTTGGTCTGCCGGGGACTTCACTGCCCGTCATGACGAAGGTGCAGGCCGGGTCATGATTGATTGCCTCGGTATGAACCGATTTGATCATGGTGATCTCATCCGCAATTCCCTTCATGTGGGGAACGAGTTCGCTCATGAGGATTCCTGATTGGCCACAGCGTTCAAATCCAAATCTACTTGGGGCTACCGGAAAGCGTTTTTGCCCGCTGGTCATGGTCGTGATTCGCTGGCCGTTACGGACAGAATCAGGGAGCTCCTTGTCGAAGAATTTCTCCATCTGTGGTTTATGATCGAAGAGATCCTGCTGCGCGGGGGCCCCGTTCATATGCAGGTAAATGAGATTCTTGGCCTTGGGAGCAAAGTCGGGAAGACCGGGAAGTGCAGGATGAATATCGGACTGCGTGGGGAGGTCTTGAGCGAGGGCTTTCTGTGAAAGGAGCTGAGCAAGGGCGATACCCCCTACTTTAAGTCCAGCGCCTTGGAAGAACTGGCGGCGCGACTGGCGCAAGTGGTATTCGAGAGCAGGATCCATGAAGAGCTTAGTTCTTGTTGACTACCTCATCGAGATTGAGGAGCAGGTTTGCGATCAGTGTCCATGCCGCCAGTTCGCTAGCTACGATATCTGGGTCTGGCGGGCTGTCCCCAAAATTGATGAGTTCGGTAGCGGCCTCCACGTCATCCAAATAACGCTCCCGGTGTGCCTGTAGAGCGTTGAGTAGGATCTGAGCCTCTTGCGCAGAGGGGTAGCGGGCCGTTACGAGTCGCCAAGCCCATCGGGCGCGGTCCCCGGGATTGGCGCCTCCCTCCTTGAGAATACGCTGGGCCAGTGCCCGTGCCGCTTCAACGTGTTGGACATCATTCATCAGATGCAAAGCCTGCATGGGGGTGTTACTCCGCCCTCGGATCGCACAGCTTTGCTCCCTGTTGGGGCCGTCAAACGTTGCCATGAATGGAGGCGGAGCAGTGCGCTTGAGAAAAGTATAAAGGCTCCTCCGATACAAATCATCGCCTTTTCCCTGTTTGTAGTTTCGGGTATTGCTGGAGGCGAAGCCCACCGGCTCCCAGATGTTGGGTGGTTGGTAGGGGCGCACGCCACGCCCTCCAATTCTTGAGACCATGAGGCCGCTGAGGTTCAGGGCCTGATCACGAATGACCTCGGCGTCCAGACGGTGCCGGGGGCCCCTTGCCAGAAGGCGATTTTCGGGGTCCTGTTCCCGTAGTGCAGCTGAGGTAACAGAGCTCTGGCGGTAGGCGTGGCTGGTCATGATACGTTTTACGAGCTGTTTGATATTCCAGCCCTCTTCTACGAATTGGATCGCTAGCCAGTCCAATAATTCGGGATGACTGGGGAACTCTCCCTGAGTCCCAAAATCTGCACTGGTTTTGACCAGGCCGATACCAAAGAACTGTTGCCAGAAACGGTTGACTGCGACGCGCGCCGTAAGCGGATGTCTGCCGTTTACCAGCCAGTTGGCGAGGTCGAGGCGATTGTAGTCGCGACCCTCCGGTTTTTCTGGAAGCGGGGGAAGAAAAGCGGGGACGCCACGGGTGACCTTCTCGCCCGGATTGTCATATTCGCCGCGCTTCATGACGAAGCTATCTCGCTGCTTCGGCAGATCGGCCATTACAAAAGTCACTGCAGTCTGCTTCTTAAGGACTTCTTTCTCTTGGAGCACCTTGGTCCTTTCCTCCTGCAGCGGTTTCAGCCCGGCAATTTCTCCAGCATAGATATGGCCGAGCCAATGATGAAAAATACGCTGAGTCTCGGATTCCGGCCATTGGGCGGGATCCTTGCCTTTCACGGTTTTCTGGAGCTCTCCGGGAAGGGTGTTATTTCTCTCCTTTTCGTTCTGCGATTTCCACGCATTCCATGAAAAAGAGGGGTCAGAAGCAGGGTTGGTGTCGACCCGGCCACCGGATTGATCCCAGTATACTTTTCCATCGAATTGGGTGAAAGCCCAACCATTGAGCTTGGATCCCGGTTTGAGCCCGATCCTTGCGATATCGACTTCCAGACGGACCCACTTGCCCAATGCGGGGAGCTCGCCCAAACGCTGGCGGCTGACTGTGTCTTGCGTGCCCCAATCGATGAGGTCTTTTCCCCAGTAGGCGCGATGCTCCCACGAGCCATCATTAAATTGCAGCATGATCTGTTGTGGGGGGTTGTCGGGGTCGAGGTAGACATGAGTGAAAAGGGTCATGCCCCGCTCAATAACGAGGGGAGGGGTGGCACCGGTGAAGTAGTGCTGGCTCAATCCCTTGGCCTCCCGAACATGCGCGCGTTCGCCGGTAAAAACGGGCTCCGGATGGGCCACGAATTTCCACGGAGTATTACCAGCTGCGACGGCCTTGGGGGGTAGACCGTCCTCGATCCAGACGATTGTCTTGTCGGCGGGGCTCGGTGGTTCCGGAAGTCCTGCCGGGTCCTTGTAATCGACAGTTCGAACTATCTCGGCAATACGTTTTCCAAGAGCTGCGATTTTGGTGTCCAGCTCAGCCAGCTTTGACTGAGCCCCCGGGGCAGGCACCTGAATGACAGGCGGGGTGTCGAGCTTGTTACCATCGAGAGCCGGATCGGCCGTGCTGTGAAAGAAGGAATACATGGAGTAATATTCCTTGGTGGAAATGGGGTCAAATTTGTGATCATGGCAGACTGCGCAACCAGCGGTCAGCCCCATCCAGACTTCCACGGTCGTGGAAGTTCGCTCAACCGCATTACGGTAGATCCATTCCTTGTTAATGCTTCCGCCTTCTCCAGTAGTGACATTGCACCGGTTGAATCCCGATGCGATTTTCTGGTCGAGGGTTGCGCCGGGTATCAAGTCTCCGGCTAGTTGCCAGCGGGTGAATTCTGCGAAACTAATATTCTGGTTGAATGCCCGTACCACCCAGTCCCGGTAGGGCCACATGGAGCGCTCATTATCGAGATGAAGGCCGTGGGTGTCTGCATAGCGGGCCAGATCCAGCCAGTAACGTGCCATATGTTCGCCATAGGACGGGCGCTTCGTCAGGCTTTCAATCAGTTGTTCGATTGCCTCAGGAGACGGATCCGCGATGAAGGCGTCGATCTCCTCGGGACGAGGGGGGAGCCCGATGAGATCAAGATAAATGCGCCGGACGAGGGTTTCAGGCTGGGCGAGAGGGGCAGGTTCCAGTCCTTCGCTTTTAAGACGACGCTGCAAGAAGAAGTCAATGGGGTTACGGTCACCCTCCGGAACAGGTGATTTTCTAGGAGCAATAAAAGCCCAGTGTTCCTGGTAGACCGCGCCCTGAAGAATCCATTCTTTCAAGAGGTCTTTTTCAGCAGCGGAAAGCTTCTTGTGGGAGTCGGGGGGCGGCATGACCTCGTCTGGATCCTGAGAAAGAATCCGGATCCATGCCTCACTGTTGTCGAGATCGCCGGGCACGATAGCCTGCGTGTCATTACGCTCTCCGAGAGCACCTTCATGGGTGTCGAGTCGCAGTTTTGCCTTTCTGGTGTTGGCATCCGGGCCGTGACAGGCAAAACATTTATCAGCGAGGATCGGCCTGATATCCCGGGTGAAGTCGGGCGCGCCAAAGGCAGCCCCGGTGAGAAGAATCGCGCTCACGAACTTGGCGATGATGGGTCGGCTCACCCCTGAAATTTATCAGAGCTTCTTTCTGGGTAAAGAGGGGACTGCTCAGAATCGCAACAGGGTATGATGTCCCTCGATAAGAGTAGGCCCAACCAATTAAAGCTTCCCGGCGAGAGTCCGGAGATAGTCCGTTAGTTCTTTAGAAATATCCCCGTGGGTCAGGCCGAGTTCGATGTTCGTTTTAATGAAGTCGAGTTTGTTGCCGATATCGTAGCGCTTCCCGGTGAAGCAGAAGCCAAACATCTCATGATCTTTCATCATTGCTGCCATGGCATCGGTCAGCTGGATCTCATTGTTTTTTCCCCGGGGGGTCTCAGAGAGATAATCAAAGATTCCGGGTTGAAAAATATAGCGGGCGGCGACTGCCAGATTCGAGGGGGCTTCCTCGGGCGATGGTTTCTCGACGAGTTGATTGAGAGCGAGGATATTGTCGGAAACCTTGGTTCCTCCTGCGATGCCGTAGCGGGAAACCTTTTCCCGGTCGACTTCTTCGAGGGCGACCACGGAGGCATTCTTCGCTTCATGGATTTCCATCATCTGCTGAAGGATCGGCTGTGAAGTATCACTTTCCCTCAAGATGGTGTCACCGAGGAGAAGGGCAAACGGGTCGGCGCCAACAAAGGTTCTGCCATGAGACACAGCGTCTCCCAGGCCGTTGAGCTCTTTCTGCCAGACGAAGTGGATGTTCGCCATTTCCGAAATACGGCGAACCTTCTCGAGAAGAGGAAACTGCCCGTTCTCCTCGAGACGTTTTTCGACTTCCCTGGAGCTGTAGAAATGCTCTTCGAGGGCACGTTTTCCCTGTCCGATAACCATGAGGATATCGGTAATTCCACTTTCTACACATTCCTCCACGACATACTGAATCGTTGGCGTGTCGACNNCATCTGCTGAAGGATCGGCTGTGAGGAATCACTTTCCCTCAAGATGGTATCGCCAAGTAGAAGGGCAAACGGGTCGTTGCCAACAAAGGTTCTGCCGTGAGACACAGCATCCCCCAGACCGTTGAGCTCTTTCTGCCAGACAAAGTGGATGTTTGCCATTGTCGAAATACGGCGAACCTTCTCAAGAAGAGGAAACTGCTCGTTCGCTTCAAGACGTTTTTCGAGTTCCTGAGCGCTGTAGAAATGCTCTTCGAGGGC
>DFWB01000334.1 GCA_002380675.1 Akkermansiaceae bacterium UBA4145 | reverse complement strand
AAGAATACGCTGTATGATGAGAGTCGGACGATTTTCTCTGGTCTTATCCTGGTGGATGAGAAAGCTCATCAGACCGATGCCTACCAGACATGCAGGAATCTCCTGATGAGCGACACCGTTGAGGCCAATTCGATGCCCGGATTAGAAATCAATGCGGATCAGGTAAAGTGCTCCCATGGAAGCACTTCTGCCATGATCGATGAGGACGAGATTTTCTACCTGCGGGCCCGGGGAGTGAAGCCCCACGTGGCGCGCCAGTTAGTGGCGCAGGGGTTTAGTGTGGAGTGCATTTCCCGTCTGAAAAGTCCCGAGCTTGAGGAGTTAGTGCTGGGTTTTGCGGCGCGTGAATTTCACCGCATTTCTGAGAGCGCCGTGGCTCGATAATTGATTTTCCGTGTTCACCAATCCCGTGCTCGCCAGTCTCCCATCCGAATCACTCGTCTGGGTGGCAATGCTTGTCTGTCTCGCTCATTCGGCGATGTTCTCCGGTCTCAACCTTGCGTTTTTTACGGTGGGGTGGCTGCGCCTTGAGGCGGAAGCAGAAATTGGGAACAAGGAGGCTCTCCGGATTTTACGACTGAGAAAGGACTCCAACTTCCTTCTCTGCACGATCTTGTGGGGAAACGTGAGTGTGAATGTCCTTCTCGCCCTGCTCAGTGACTCGGTATTAACCGGGGTGGGAGCCTTCCTTGTCAGTACGGTAGGGATTACCTTCATCGGGGAAATCGTCCCCCAGGCCTACTTCTCAAGACATGCCATGAGAATGGGGGCTCTCCTTTCCCCGCTGGTGCGGTTTTACCAATTCGTGTTATTCCCGGTGGCAAAGCCTTCTGCGATGATTCTCGACGGTTGGATTGGAGCAGAGGGCCCCTCCTTTCTTCGGGAGCGAAACATGGAGGTGTTTCTCCAGAGGCACATCCACGATGAGGAGAGTGATATTGGTGCGGTCGAGGGACGGGGAGCCCTGAATTTCCTCAGTCTCGATGACCGAAAGATGGCAACCGAGGGGACGGAAATTGCCCCGGAATCCGTTCTCTCTTTTCCGAACGGGGAGGAGGGACCTGAGATTCCAAGTGCAGGAGACGAAGGATGGGAGGCTTTTATCGAGGAATTGCAACAGATCCGCTACAAGTGGACGATCATTACCGATGAGGAGAGTGCTCCTCTGCTGGTGCTCGACACCAATCGATACCTGCGAGAGCTCCTTGGAGGGAATGATGCGGTTGAGGTTTCTGCCTTCTGCCACCGCCCGGTGGTAGTAGATGATCCGGGACTGCCCCTCGAGAGCGTCCTCGGTAAAATGGTGGTTGAGGCGGAGAATAGTCAGGACCGCATTGTTGATCGAGACGTGATCCTGCTCTGGGCCGAGGGACACCGACGTATTGTTGCGGGTGCCGATGTTCTGGGGAGGCTGCTTCAGGGAATTGCCCAGAGAGAGCCCGCAGAGGGCATGCTCCCCGGCTCGGAAAATTCCCCTGTCGGGGTGAGGCTTGCCAGTCATTCGGGCGCGAAGCGTGAAGGGCCTTAGCTAGCGAATGAAGGCCACTCGCATGTAACCCTCCGGGACTACCGGCAAGAACGAACAGAAGAGAGACGCATACTGCTAGGCGATATGGAGGCACCTGTATTTGAGCTTGGAGGCATCACGGTCTGGCGGGGAGACAGGAAGGTATTTGATGACTTTTCCCTTCAGGTTGAGTCGCGTGAGAGGGTAGCGATTCTCGGCCCTAATGGTGCAGGGAAAAGCACACTGCTCTCTCTGATCTCCGGAGACATCCATCCGGTGGCAGATCAGGGGCATTGCCGGATTTTTGGAGAGGACCAATGGTCGCTCTATGACCTGAGGGAGAGGATTGGGCTGGTGACGGCCGAACAGCAGGGTCTCTTTGATGATGACGAATTGGCCAGTGATATTGTTTTGACGGGATTGCACGGGGTTCATGGCATGACACACAGTCAGACCTATACTGATGCGGAGAGGCGCAAGGCGTGGAAGGCGATGAAACAGGCTGGAGTCGAGTCGCTGGTGTGGCGAGACTATGGAGAGTTGTCGTCAGGGGAGCGCCGCCGGTTTCTTCTGGCCCGCGCTCTGGTGCATGAGCCCGAGATGCTGATCCTCGACGAGCCCACAACCTCCCTCGATCTCCCCGGGGCGTGGGCCTTCATGGCGGTGGTAAGCGAGCTCATGCAAAAGGGGACAGGAGTCCTACTGGTGACCCATGACGTTCGGGAGATTCCACCGGAGATCGACCGAGTCGTCCTGATGCGGGAGGGCCGCGTTCTTGCTGATGGTAAAAAGCGTGAGGTTCTCACGGCCGAGGCCCTCAGCCTCTGTTATGGAGTGAAGCTTCTGGTGAGCTGGAGGGATGGTCTCTGCGAAGTGCGTCCTGCTGTTGAGCGCTAATCGATCCCGGCATTTTTCCAGTAGGCATATTCACTTCGGTTGAAGTCGATATACTCTGGAGAAAGGTCACTGGTATAGATGGTGTAATCGGCCTTCCCAAGGTGAAGATCGACCGTAATGGT
>DFWB01000303.1 GCA_002380675.1 Akkermansiaceae bacterium UBA4145 | reverse complement strand
GTGACCGATGGAGGCCGTGTGAAGGCCTGGCCCCACCAATCCCTCGGTCAGCTCATGAACTCGGAGGGCATCTGCTTTATCGGAAGTCACCCAATGGCTGGCTCGGAGAGGACTGGATTCGGCGCAGCCGACGCAGACCTGTTCCTCGGGGCCTCGTGTATTCTTACCAATGAACATCAGCAGCCAGAGGAATCGGTGACACAACTCGCCACATTCTGGGAGGACCTGGGCGCAATGACCACAGTGATGGATGCCGAGGAGCACGACCGACTCGTTGGACGTATTAGCCACCTTCCGCACGTTCTCTCTACAGTATGTGCGCTCACAGCTCTGGAAAGGGTCGAGGATGGCCGCTTTTCCGGACAAGGACTCCGCGACACCAGCAGGGTGGCGGCCGGTGACCCCGCGATGTGGGCCGAAATTCTCCTTCAGAACCGCTCCCAAATACTCGACCCCATACGGGAAGCCGCCTCAGCGCTTTCCCAGATGGCCGAAGACCTTACAATACAGGATCGAGCCGCGATCCTGAAGGCTCTTGCGGACGGTCAAAGCAGACGGAGAGCACTTGATCGCAAAGAGTAATGAATTCGTCTCATTCACTAACAATTCATCCTGCCGGAGGTTTTTTCACAGAACTTACGGTGCCCGGCGACAAGAGTATCTCGCACCGGGCCGCTATCATCGCAGGTCTCGCGAATGGTCCCTGCCGAGTTCGCAATTACCTTCCGAGCGAAGATTGCCTCAACACTCTGAGGGCAATGAAGAGCCTTGGTGTAACATGTGACTACATCGACACTAATCAATATGGCCCAACTGAGATCATTATACATGGCACCTCGATGAGCCTTTCCAGTCCGTCCACGGTCATCGACTGCGGGAATTCCGGAACAGGCATGCGACTGCTCGCCGGCATTCTGGCAGGTCAGAATTTTGAAAGCACTCTCACAGGCGACGCCTCCCTTTGCTCTCGGCCGATGGGCAGAATAATCAAGCCCCTTGAAGGCATGGGCGCCCATCTCAAGGCAACTGGAGACAAAGAGGGGTGTGCACCACTGATTTTTCAAGGCCGGGCGCTGGCCCCTATCCGCTATGTAATGCCAGTAGCTAGTGCACAGGTGAAAAGTGCCGTTCTCCTTGCCGGGCTGTTTGCGCATGGAACGACCTCGGTGGAACAACCCGCCATCACGAGAGATCATACGGAGCGGATGCTTACTGACTTCGGCATCCAACTTGGTTACGAGGAGAACGGGATCAGTATCGAAGGTGGTCAGACGCCTGAAGCGTGTAACTTGGATATCCCCGGCGATATTTCCAGCGCGGCCTTCTGGCTGGTCGCGGCGGCCGCCAACAAAAACTCGAGCCTGACACTCAGGGGTGTGGGACTGAACCCGACGAGGACGGCCGTGCTGAAGGTTCTTCTCAGGATGGGTGCGCAGATCGATCAGTCCGTTACGACCGAGGGAAATGGAGAGCCGGCTGGCGATCTTGTGGCTCATGCAAGTGAGCTTCGAGGGACTGAAATCTCGGGAAGTGAAATACCCAATCTCATCGATGAAATTCCGATCCTTGCTGTAGCAGGCGCCCTTGCACAGGGCACCATGCACATCAGGGATGCCGCGGAATTGCGGGTCAAGGAAAGTGACCGAATTCGCACCGTCGTAGACAATCTTCAAGCAATGGGTGCAAATGTCACAGAGCATGACGATGGAATGACAATCAAGGGAGGAGCAAAGCTTCGCGGCGCGAACTTGGATTGCTTCGGGGATCACCGGATCGCAATGGCTTTCAGTGTCGCGGGGCTCTTTGCTGCCGGGGAAACCAGCATCAGGAATACTGAATGCATCGCGACTTCTTATCCGGGGTTCGAGGACGACTTCAGCAAGGTCTGCGGCAGCAGCAGATAATACGCTATGCAGAGACAACACACACGGTTCGACGCAATCGCAATCGATGGCCCTGCCGCATCAGGCAAAAGCACCGTTGCCAAGATCCTTGCCCGGACTCTCGGGCTCACAATGGTGAATTCCGGAGAGATGTATCGAGCGGTGACACTCTCTGTTCTTCAGCGGGGAGCGAACCCATCCAGCGCCGATGAGGTTTTGGGGATTCTGAAAGAGTTGGAACTAGCCTGCATCGTGGAAGACGGAGCCTCTCGTATTCTGATTGGCGGAGTCCATCCTGGGGAGGCTCTCCGGTCGGAGACAGTGAACGCATCGGTTTCCGCAGTATCAGCGATTCCCGAGGTCAGACGAAAATTGGTTGGCCTTCAACGCAGTCTGCTGAACCAAAGTGACCTCGTAATGGAAGGGCGGGACATCGGGTCAGTCGTTTTTCCTGAGACTCCCTACAAGATTTACATCGAAGCTTCAGAGGCGGTCCGTAACAAACGACGGGCCGATGAAGGGCTCAGTGATGCGGTTAGTGAACGCGACCGGCTCGACCGAACTAGAAAAACAGCCCCTCTGGTTGTACCCGATGGGGCCGTGCTCATTGATAGTTCCCAGATGACCATTAACGAGGTCGTAGAGCACTCGCTCGGCAATCTACGAGAGCTCGGCTGGTTTACCCGGAACTCCCAAACCAAGCAGGAATGAAAACTCTCTACTGGATAGCGAGGGCGTTCGCGCGATCAACTTTTTCAGCAACTGGGGGCGGGATTGAGGTGATTGGGTCCGATAAGCGCATCCATCAGGGCGGCGCCATCATTGCGGCAAACCACACCAGCTACCTTGACCCACCAATTGTGGCTTCAGCCTATGAGACGCCGGTTGCTTTTCTGGCACGGAAGACGCTATTCCGAAAGTTTGGTGCTTGGCTCTACCCGAGGTTAAATGCCTTCCCGATCGACCGGGATCATGCGGATCTCCAGAGCATGAAATCGCTTCTCAAAAAGCTCAAGCATGGTGAACGAGTCCTTATGTTCCCGGAGGGCACGCGGAGTGAAAACGGCGAACTCACAAGCGCCAAGGCAGGAATCGGAATGATGGTTGCCAAAAGCGGGGTTCCCGTGCAGCCGATTCGAATCCTCGGGGCCTATGAGGCCTTTCCGAAGGGTGGCAGGTTTCGACCTCAAAAGATCCAGGTTCGGATTGGTGATCCAGTGGTGTTTGATCCCGCCGATCTCAAGGAAAAGTCCCGGGAGGCCTACCAGCGAATCGCAGATCAACTGATGTCCGCCATTGCCGCACTCGGAGACGATGATCCTGCATGAAGCTGAATCCGCGAGGAGGAGGGGACCTTACCCTGCATCCCGTAGCTGCTCCCAAGCCCGACCAGCCCGCAAAATTCGTGATTCAGCGAGATGTGGCCCAAGAATTTGCAGTCCGACCGGAAGCTGACTACCCTCACGCTCAACCGTGCCACACGGGACACTGATTCCGCAAATTCCTGCGAGGTTGGCACTGATGGTATACACATCTGCGAGATAGTCCTCCAGAGGAGATTCGGAGTGTTCCCCAATCTTTCTGGCGGGGGTGGGGCTCACAGGACCCATAATCACATCAACATTCTTGAAGGCCTCCTTGTATTCCCCTTGGATCAATGTCCGTGCCTTCTGGGCCTTGAGGTAATACTTGCCGCTATAACCAGAACTAAGCACATAGGTACCAAGTATAATACGGCGCTTTACTTCCGGCCCAAAACCCTCCGCGCGGCTATTCCGGTACATAGGGATAATCCCGTCCCCGGTATCAATACGCTTGCCGTATCTGACACCGTCATAGCGACTGAGATTCGAGGACGCCTCCGCGGGAGCAAGAATATAATAAACCGCCACTGCATAAGCGGTAGAAGGGAGTGAGATCTCTACCAATTCAGCGCCTTGCCCTTCGAGCAGGGCGAGTGCCTCCTCTACTCTGGAGCGCACGCCAGAATCAAGAGCTTCATCCGCAAAGAATTCGCGGGGTAGTCCAATGCGCATCCCTGCAATTCCCTCATCAAGAGCACTAGCGTAGTCAGGAACTTCAGCAGGGAGACAGGTCGAATCTTTGGGGTCGTTACCGGCAATGGCCTGAAGCAACAGCGCTGCGTCTTCCACCGTCTTTGTGATGGGTCCGATCTGATCTAATGAGGAAGCAAAGGCGACCAGGCCGTAGCGAGAGACGCGACCGTATGAGGGCTTGAGTCCAACAACCCCGCAATGACTCGCGGGCTGACGAATCGAACCACCTGTATCAGAACCAAGTGCTGCCACAGCCATATCCGCGGCCACCACTGCTGCTGAACCACCCGATGATCCGCCGGGAATTCGGCTTGTGTCGTGAGGGTTTCGGGTTTGCTTCAATGCAGAATTCTCAGTCGATGAGCCCATCGCGAACTCATCAAGGTTGGTCCGACCATATAGCACAGCCCCAGCCTCCTTCAGCATGGCGGACACGGTGGCATCGTAAGGCGCAAGATAACCGCTTTCGAGAAAACGAGAAGCACAACTACAGGGGTGCTCCAAGGCGTTGATATTGTCCTTTAATGCGATAGGTATTCCTCCCAGTGGCAGGGAGAGATCGGCGGCTTCAGCCTCTATGACAGCCCGTTCGAAATCTGAGCTGAGGTATCCGCCAATCGTATCGTCATGAGCGGACATTGCGGTAGCTACCGATTCTATAATTTCCCGTGAGGTCGTCTCCCCATCGAGAAGCATTCTTCGCAAGGTTGCGATACTGTAGCTGGCAAGGTTCACAAGGGGATTTCAGGCATCAACGACCTTGGGCACTCTGATCTGGCTCAAGGCATTGTCGGGCGCATTTTCGAGGACTTTTGCTGCTATGAGGCCGGGATCAACCTCGTCTTCCCGCATAACATCGAGTACGGGAGCCGGGTGGGCAGTCGGCTCAACACCTTTAACATCCAGAGCCGCCAAAGTGCCCACTAATCTGAGGATGTCTCCGAACTGTTGCTGGAAACAAGCCACCTCCTCATCAGTAAGACTTAACCTGGCCAGATCCGCCGTATACCTAACGTCAATCTCGGGAGGACCTGATTCTCTTTCGCTCACGTTTGGAATCTCCGGGAGATAGGCCCGAGATTAAAGGTAAATATTCAGAAGCATTTCCGACCGCCAAGTCAGGCCCGCATAATGGGGCACCTAAACCGCCTGAAGCACGGTATAGATCCAAACCGTAAGGGCGAGGATACCCATAACGAGGAGGAGAAACACAAAAGCGCTCCGAGTCTGGTAGCGGTGCTCGTTGCGAATCTCACCACGACTTAATCGGGAGTAGAATTTATGCTCCCGCCTTCGGTCGTCGAGATCATCTGGAGGCGGCATTGTTGATATCTCCTTCTCCATCTTGATCCGTATGCGCTCTGGAGCCTGCTCAATAAACTCCTCCAGTTCACTAATCCGGGCCAAAAGCTTTTCCTCTCTGGCGCTAAAAGAGCCCCCGTCCTTTGGTTTGTTGCGAAAAAAGCCCATCTATTTGTAGAGCATGATGATAAGGGCAAGGGCACCCAGAAGTAGAAGAGGAAGATTGTAGGCAAATCCTGCCTTCAAACTCGCCCCAAAGCAGTCACCCACACGTGGCTTATGTCCTGAAGAAAGAGATCCAAAAACACCTCCGACCCGCCCTCCAGAGAAGTGAGCAACGGCACTATCAAATTCTTCTTCCGCCTGGTCGAGCATGGACAGCGCACGGGTTAGCTCTCCATTAAAAGCCTCACGCTGCCAACCCTCTGGCTCCACTTTTTCAATCCTGGTGAGATGTGCAGCAAATGATTGCCGGGTCTGCTCAAGATCCTCAAGCTCCTGACGCAGCTCAAAAAGCTCTCTGTCGATGGAGGTTAGAGAAGTTGAAAGACGCTCTGTGATTTCAATCTGACCACTGAGAAATTCTTCCTTTCGGCGATGCAGCTCATCCATCTCGCACTTCTGCTGCTCGAGTTGCTCTCTCTGCTGTTGCAGGACTTCCAGCTGCTGCTGGGCCTCTCGTAGCTGCCCCTCAAAATCCTCGCCCGGGGGCGATGTATGGAGTTCATCTCTCAGGCTCATCTGAGTTTCCCTCAGACGGAGGTGTTGGGTATGTTCAGTTCCAGCGGCCATGGCATATTCTCGGGTGAAGGTAAAAAAGGCAGGGGACCTATGGGTAAGATACCCAAATAGATTATTATTGGCTAGTAGATAGTTTATATTTCTTAACTAAAGTCCTCATACGCCAATTAATACGCCCGCCGACCAGCAAGCCTGTCGGGCGCACGGCCCAGTCCCTCACTGGCAGCGACAAGGCACTCATTGAGCCCCGAGAGCTTAGGAACCTCTCGTGCCTTGCGCTCAACTAGATCGAGGCGGGAAACGCATCCGGAATCTAAAGCCGCTCTACGATGGCGTTGCCCATCTCGCTGGTATTAACCAACTTTTCTTTCTCGGACCCACGGTAGATGTCTCCAGTCCGATAGCCCGCAGCGATAGCCTCTTCCACCGCCTTATCCACTGTATCGGCTGCTGCGCGCTCTCCCAACGAATAGCGAAGCAGCATTGCCAGAGAGAGTATCTGTGCGATCGGATTGGCGATCCCCTGACCTGCAATGTCAGGCGCCGAGCCACCGCTCGGCTCATAGAGTCCAAAATTTAATCCATCGGCATCTGGAGAACCAAGGCTTGCACTTGGCAACATGCCAAGTGAACCCGAAATCATCGCCATCTCATCAGAGAGGATATCACCAAAGAGATTGCCTGTCACTATGACATCGTAGTCGGGAGCATACCGAATCAATTGCATGGCAGCATTGTCCACATAGAGATGCGAGAGCTGGACCTCCGGGTAGTCCTTTGCCACCCGGATGACGGTCTCCCGCCACAACATGGAATTCTGGAGCACGTTGGCCTTATCCACTGAACAGACTCGCCTATCTCTTACCATTGCTGCCTCGAAAGCCACACGCGCGATACGCTCCACTTCACTAGTGCGATAAACCATCGTATCCACCGCGATCTCCTCTCCACCTTCTTCACGCCGTTCCTT
>DFWB01000347.1:4490-7032 GCA_002380675.1 Akkermansiaceae bacterium UBA4145 | reverse complement strand
GAGTTTCAATTCCTGGAAGGTCCTCCGCCGCTCCGCTCGAAGAGAAGCTACAGACTACCAGTGCGAATATAGAGAATATTTTTTTGCTCGGTGCTGTTTTCATTAGATTTTATTTCACGTGATTTTATGTGCTTATTTTCAATCTATTATGAAGCATATTACGTGCTGTGATACTCCCCTACTGGAGAGATGATTTCAACCTTTATGGCTCAAGGAACCCGCCTAGAATTCAGCTAGCCCACCACGGTCAGCCCTGACTAACCAGCCGAAGAGTTTGACATACCTGAGTATGGAACAAGCTCTCTATGGAGACGATGGGAGGAAACCCAACCATCCCGTAAGAGCGAGCCGTAGCCACGCCGACTCGCTCTGGGTTCCTGTCAAAAACTTAGTTTTCCCGGTCTGCCATGTGCCGCTTCAACAAAGCAAGCGCCTGCTCAAGACCCCGATCGGCAGCATATTCCAGAGCGTTCAATTCCTGATCACCTTGTGTAAATCGCAACATCGGATCAGCACCGTGTTTCAATAGCACCTTGATCAAATCAAGATAGACCTGATTATACGAACTCTCTCCTGGTATGTGACGCCCGATTGCCCAGTGAAGCCCAGTAGACCCGTTTGGCGCCTTAAGATTGGGATCTACCTTTAGCTCGGTGAGGACAAACTCCATCAACTTGGGTTGCCTCCAGAAAACAGCTTCATGCGTGAGGCCGTAGTTGTTCTGCATGAGGGTAACCTTGGCACCTTTCGAGACAAGGAGCTTTGCAGCATCCAAGTGAGGCGTTCCGGTGACGACACACAAGGGCGTTTTCTTAAAGCGGGATGGCTTGTTGACATCAGCACCCTTGTCGATCAGGAAACGCATCATCTCAAGGTGCCCTCCGGCTGCTGCATACGCCAAGGCTGTGTAGGAGTTAGTCGAAGTTGCGTCAGGATCCACCCCAGTATTCACAAGAGACTGCACCTTCTTCAAATCACCGGCCCGAGCCGCAATCAGCAGTGCTTCCTCAGGGTGGTCTGTCCGCCGATACAATCCCGAATAGGTATGACTTGCATGCTCATTCCGAGCATCCGCGGAGACCCGGAGAGACTTCTGCATGGGAATAAACTCCCCTTCAAGAGGCCGAGACAAACTGATCATTCGCTGCAAGTTGGCACCGACCACTGGCAACTGTTTGTCCAGATCCTTGGAGAGGCCTTTGAAGTTGGCTGCATTGTCTTCCTCGGGATTATTAAACACAGGCTCGTTGTCCACATACAGGGTCACACCCCGCCCTTTCTCTGTAATGGCAACAAGATGATGCAATTTTCCATCTCGAATCTCGGCCTTGTTCTCGACTCCTCTCGCTCCAATAAACCCTATGGTGTCGCCCCGGTCAACCCGGTGAATACGCCAGTCAGACGAACCCTGATCTCCAAGTGACACTAAAGTCTGGAACGCCTTGTCGAATTCGCCCACGCTGAACCAAAGTGAAACCGTGATGCTTCCACTTGCAGGAGAGTAGTCAGTGGATTTTCCTCCTAGAACGACATACTGATCGTCCCCATTCAATTCCAAGGCCTTCCCAAGCTGCCCGTCAGAAAATTTTGGAGCTCCATGGCCTTTCCCGTGTCGCCCATTACCGCTCGAGTCCTTCAAGTTGCCATCAAACGACCAGTGCCCGATAAGACCTTGCGCCAAATCCCCCGACACCTTCGCCAATCCCTTGCTGCTATTCCACAAGGCCTTCACCTCTGTGTTTTTGAGGGCACGATCCCAGATTTGGAGATTGTCAATCTTACCGCTCCAAGTCCGGTCTTTGAAATAATGGTCTGTCCGAAACGTCTCGTGGGTCTCCTCTCGATTACTTTCAACAAATTGCCCTGAACCTCCGATCACGATCTGCGGTTCGAGAGTAAAATCACTGCTGTCCAAGGTCGCATTTATCCCCTCGATCGCGATTACGTTCCGGCCTTCTTTAAACACTCCGGCAAACTCGGCGAGAGAGAAGGATTCCGCCCCATTAGCCTCATGATTCCCCACTGTAATCTCTCCGCTCCCCTCATTAATCGACACGTTACTTGAACTCAGGAGACGCCGCCCGTTAGCATGGAGAATGAACCCGTCGTCATAGTTGATAAGCAGACTCAACCCTTTCAGATCAGCACCTGCAGGAATCTCGAACTCCCGGCGGACGAACACGGACAAGTATTTGTCCTGCATGTCGTCCAAGACCGTCGCATCATCGTCATCTGCATACCCGAACCCGGAAGGCCCCTTCTTCCATCCTTCCTTATCCGCATCAAAGGACAGCGTGGTCCAGAGGGCATCCTGAGGCTTCTTACCGCCAGCGAGGTAGTGCCACTCCGCACCCTTCCCCACAACAGTCCTTCTTTCACCCGAACCGAGAACCTTCATCGTCAAATTTGCAGTTCTCTCATACAAAGGTGTGCCATTCCATTCGTAGAAGGTGGTGGTCACCTTCTCTTTTGTGATCCGTTTGACGTCGAACCGATCCCCGCGGTAGGCAATCCACTCGCCTTGAACCTGAGTTTCAATTCC
>DFWB01000347.1:550-4098 GCA_002380675.1 Akkermansiaceae bacterium UBA4145 | reverse complement strand
GCTTTTCTGTTCGGTGCTGTTTTCATGAGAGCCTGTAACTTATGCTCTTAATTGCTGACGTCCAGATCCTTACAGAGAAAATTTTGTGCTATCAGGACGCGATCCTTTGGCTTCCTCCCCGATGAAACCACAGAGGGGACTATGGTAGCCCGCTCGCCCCCGCCGGGTCCTGCCGGGTCCTGCCGGGTCCTGCCGACTATTGCCCCCCCTTGCTTCTCGGAGCCTTTTCAGCAACATCAAACCTCACCCCCGCAGCAGTAATCGCCTCGTAGCGGATCTTGGAATCCTTTAGGATGACCTTGATGAGATGATTTGTAGATGCCGCTTTTGCGAGAAAAGGTCTCTGCTTTTCAATGTCGGGACCGATGGCTCTCGTTCTTGTTCCCCAAGCTCCATCACCCAGGTAAACTACTCCATTTTCGTTGTCGCGCTTTCCAGCCCTCAGCGGATAGGTCCGCTTGTAGGTGTGGTGATCATTTTCGAAAACGGCATCGACACCAAACTCTTCGAAGAGGGGACACCAAGCCCTCTGGATTTCGACCGCGTCATTCTTGACTCCCGTCCCCCATGCCGGACGGTGATAGCAAACGAATTTGAAAGGGAAGGCCTTGCGTTCATGAAGTACTCTGCGAAGCCAGGGCGTCTGTGGTTTGATGTTCTCCGTGTGCCCTGAGTCGAGAGCAACCACGGTAAGATATTTTCCGAAGTCGATGGTGAACTTGCTTCCCTCCTTCATTCCGAAGAAGAGACTATAGAAAAAAGGCGCCTCCGAGCGTGGAGGCGCATCATTCGGGCGGTAAGCGGCTCCTTTTACCTCATGGTTACCGATCACCGGGATCATGGGGATCATACATCCCTCCAGAGTGATCGCACATTTACTCCACGACTCAACCCACTCCAGCCATCGGTCTCCGTCCACTCCATTGGCGTAGGCAAGATCACCTCCCAAGAGGGCAAAAAGAGGGTTTTCGGTGCCCGCACGCAGATTCATGCCATCAAGCATCTCTCTGGTGTGAAACATATCACCACCGGTCACAAAGCTCATTCCCTCTTTAAAAAGCTTAGGCGCAGTCTTGAAAAACCAGCTGCCAATCAACCGGTCTCCCTGCAAAATCTTAAAGTTGTAACGTGAGTCCGGATCAAGGCCGCTCAAATCTGTCGAATACACCCGGTGCTTCGTCGGCCCAAATGGACGGGTCTCTACCTTACTGTTGAGCCACTCGGCACCACCGGTTTTTCTGTAAGTGAATATGAAAGGCCTCTCCTGCGCTGCAGCGGAACTCTCAATCCAATGAACTGCCATCGAACTACAGGGATCCTGATGCCATTGACAGATGGGGCCATGCACCGCCCCAACGGCTGTAAGCGTCTGGAGGAAAATGGCACAAAGAAGTATTCTGATCATTATCTGTAAAAATCGATATCACCCAAAGAGATTGGATGTGGACGGACTCGTATACCAAGGGCTCTAATCTTCAATCAGAACAATCACCGAAACGGAGTCCGGTGCTGTTCTCTTTAACAGTCTGATCTGGTGGAGAATCCATGAGCGGCCTCCTTTTTCTTGTCGATAAGAGGGACTTCCTCACGCTCTGCTCTGGCTTTCCGGCTCCTGATACACAAAACTCCTCCTCACCTTCGGCCCAGAGGCCCCTCAGGAATAAGTAGCGATGTTTCAAGACGACATACCACGCGATATCTGGAATTATGGCGCCTTTTACCTGTCGCTCACCCTTATCATGCTGGGCTGCTCTCCGGAACAGCCCTCGCAGGGGCCTCCCGTTACTAGCGCCTCCACAACCGCACCACTTCCTTTGCCAGCCCTGCCGCAGCGCGCCTCCCGAGACCGGGAGCTCATCGGTGAGCCGCGTGAAAAAGACCTGCTCACCTCTTCCACCCCCTCCCTTGTTCCGCTGGACGCGGGGATCAAAAAGGTCACCTCTGGGAAAGTTGCTCTGACCTTCCTGCTCTTCGACGATCGGGAATACGATATAGCCGTGGCCGACAAGGATCAGGGCCCGGCGACCGAATGGCAAAGCGCACAGGCCGCGGCCACCGGCCACGGTGCAGTAGCGGCAATTAATGGCGGGTTCTTTACTCCTGAGGGTAAGCCCTTGGGCCTTGTCATTGAGGAGGGAAAGCGCATCGGGACGTGGAACTCTCAGTCCTCCCTGACATCCGGACTACTGTCGGTGGAGAAATCCCCGCGCCTTCTCCGCCGCCAGCACTGGCGCTCCTTTTCTCCCACCCGGCATCTTCTGCAAGCGGGTCCCTTTCTCATCGAGAATAGCGCAGTCGTCCGTGACCTGAGCGACCGGGAGAGACGTCCCCGATCCTTCCTCGTCTGGAACGGCCGGCACCGGTGGGCCTTCGGGGTTGCAGAGGAGGCAACGCTTGCCGGCCTCAGTGCTGTACTTGCCGCTCAACCTCTTTCAGAGATCACCATTACAACGGCATTAAACCTCGACGGCGGGCGCTCCAGTGACCTGTGGGCCTCTCCAAGGATACCAGGGGGTCCGGTCTCCACACGCAGGATCTGGAATACCCCAGTCAGGAACTACCTCCTGCTTCTTCCGAGCCGCTGAGAGTTACTAACCCGTCCGGACAGCCCCAAGGGGCTGGAAAGCTGGGACCCCTACGAACCTTACTACGATTTTTTTGCCCAAATCGCAGCTTGGAGTGGTCAGCTGGCCAAATCTTCGCTAAAGCCCGCGCCTCATGCTGAAAGCCGGTATCGTAGGTCTCCCCAACGTTGGGAAGTCCACTCTGTTCAACGCGGTCACCCGCACGCGCAAAGCGCAGGCGGAAAACTATCCCTTCTGCACAATCGACCCAAACGTTGGAGTGGTCAGCGTGCCAGACGAGCGCCTTGGAGTCCTCGCGGAAATGAACCAGTCCCAGAGTGTCATTTCTACAGCAATTGAGTTCGTGGATATCGCGGGACTCGTAGAGGGAGCCAGCGAAGGAGCAGGACTCGGAAATCAATTTCTCGCCAATATCCGGGAGGTTGATGCCATCGTCCAAGTGGTCCGCTGTTTTGAGGATGACGATATCATTCATGAACTTGGCTCTGTTGATCCCCTCCGGGACATCGAAATTATCAACACCGAGCTCATCCTTGCCGACATTGCGGCCACTCATAAGCGCCGGTCCACACGGGAAAAGAAAGCCAAGGGAGGAGACAAGGACGCGATTCGCGAGCTCGCCTTGATGGAAAAACTCATCCCCCATCTCGAGGAGGGACGCCCGGCCCTGACCCTAGAACTGTCCTCCGAGGAAGAGGCTCTGCTGAAGGAATTCTGTCTGCTCTCCTCCAAGCGGACTATTTTTGCCTGTAATGTCTCCGAGGATGAACTCTCGAGTGCTCTCGAAAATCCCGGCCAGCATCCGATGGTCTCGCGGGTTGCAGATTTTACCGCGAACTCCCACGGAGCTGAAGCGGTAGTGATCTCCGCGCGGGTTGAGGAGGAACTGATCGCCCTCGAACCCGATGAGGCTTCCGAGTTTCTTGCCGAAATGGGAGTTACGGACTCTGGTGCTGCTGGCTT
>DFWB01000347.1:0-248 GCA_002380675.1 Akkermansiaceae bacterium UBA4145 | reverse complement strand
ACGGACTCTGGTGCTGCTGGCTTGATCCGAGGGGTTTACAGCCTCCTCGGATTGCGCACCTTCCTCACTGCTGGCGAAAAAGAGAGCCGCGCATGGACTGTCGTCGCAGGCGCCAAGGCTCCCGCTGCAGCTGGGGTTATTCATACGGATTTCGAGCGGGGATTTATCGCTGCGGAGGTATGCTCGTATGGGGACATGGTGGAGGCAGGGTCCAAGGCCGCGGCGCGAGATGTCGGGAAACTGCGGAT
>DFWB01000196.1:1875-12812 GCA_002380675.1 Akkermansiaceae bacterium UBA4145 | reverse complement strand
CTGGATGAGGGCGATAGTCTCCGCCGTTTGCCTTCTCAAAAGGTGGGTGGCGAGAGAGGAGATTGTCTCGGAAGAGGTAAAACCGAATATGTCCTGAACGTTTTCTTCGTTAATGGCGTCGCCGCAAAAGGCAACGAGCTGGTCCAGCATGGATTGCGCATCCCGCATCCCTCCGTCTGCGCCCTTGGCGATGGACCATGCGGCCGATTGTTCAAGAGTCACGTTCTCCTTTTCTGAAATATGAAGAAGTTGGTGAGCAATCACTTCTGTGGGTATTGGACGAAGGTCGAACCGTTGACAGCGCGAGATGATGGTTGGGAGAATCTTGTTAGGCTCTGTGGTAGCGAAAATGAATTTCACATGCGGAGGAGGTTCCTCGAGGGTCTTCAAAAGCGCATTAAAAGCGGCAGTCGAAAGCATGTGTACTTCGTCAATATAGTAGATCTTGAAGCGGCTGCTGGCAGGGGCGTAATTGACAGTTTCTCTGAGCTCTCTGACCTGATCCACACCGTTGTTGGATGCTCCATCTATCTCGAGAACATCAAGAGAGCGCCCCTCCGCGATTTCGATGCAGGCTTCCTCATCCGGGTCGAAATCCAGCCGCGGGCCGTCGCTGCAGTTCAGTGCTTTGGCAAAAATGCGCGCGGTTGAGGTCTTTCCAGTGCCCCGAGGTCCAACAAAGAGGTAGGCGTGGGCGAGGCGATCCGCCTCGATGGCATTTCTGAGCGTAGTGACGACGTGGTCCTGACCAAGGACATCATCAAAGGTGCGGGGTCGATATTTGCGGGCAAAGACCTGGTAGCTCATGGTGAGTGTTTCAGGCAGGGATTTCAATCCGGGGTATCGCGTTGAGGAGAGTCTGGGTATAGGGATGCTGCGGCTCCTCGAAAATCCTTCTGGAGGTGTCGTACTCGACGATTTCTCCGGCCTTCATCACGGCGATATTATCTGCGAGAAACCGCACAACTGAGAGATCGTGGGAGATAAAGATCATCGTGAGGGAGAGCTCGTCTCGTAATTTAAGAAGCAAATTCAAAATCTGAGATTGAATAGAAACATCAAGTGCGGATACCGGTTCATCAGCGAGGATTAGCTTGGGCTCCGGTGCGAGTGCGCGTGCGATCGCGATTCTCTGGCGCTGGCCACCGGAGAATTCATGGGGATACTTCTGCATGAAGCGTGCGTCGAGACCGACGCGTTCCATGAGCTCAGCTACTCGTTCGGTCAGATTTTTTTTGAAATCCCGTAGGTCCCGGCTCGTTCCCTCCTTGCTGCGAAGGTTGAGGAGGGGGCGCTGGCAGAGAGCTTCTGCCAGGGTGGAGTAGACCGTCATTCTTGGATTGAGAGAGGCATACGGGTCCTGGAACACCATCTGAAAGTCGAGTCGGCGAGACCGGATTTCACGTCTGCTCAAAGAGCCCAGATCATTTCCGTCCAAGGAGATCTGTCCGGAATTCGCCGGCTGAAGCTGCATGATCGTTCTAGAGAGGGTCGATTTTCCGCATCCCGATTCGCCTACGAGGCCGAGAATCTCCCCCTTCTCCACACTCAGAGTCACTCCATTGACGGCACGGATCACATCAGAGGCCCCACCGAAGCTTCCTTTCCGGACGGGGAAGTGGGTATGAACGTTGACAAGCTCGAGAAAGGGCACGTGCAAATGAAAGCACTAATTCAAGAATGGGACATTCTAAACTTGCGGAATCTCAAATAAGGCTTCGGAAATCCAATTACTTGATGCGGTAAGTGGGAGGGGCATGGAGGATGTCTTGTAGATTGCGCTTTGCAGGATGGAGCTGGTCCCTAAGGTCCCGGCAGTCATGCCGAAATCACCTGTGGTGCTAATAATACGAGATGGCTGGGGTGTGAATCCCGGCGGGTCCAATACAGCGGAGACCGATGGTAACGCAACCTTACTGGCCAAGACCCCCTTTCACGATGATTTACTGAAGCGGTATCCGAAGGGCATGATCAGCTGTTCGGGTCTGGATGTTGGATTGCCGGAGGGGCAGATGGGAAACTCCGAAGTTGGGCACCTCAACCTTGGTGCGGGGAGGGTTGTCTACCAGGATTTGACCCGGATCAACAGGGCTGTGGAGGAAGGCGCTCTCGGCGAAAATGAGGTTCTAAAAGAAGCCTTCTCCAAGGCCCAGGGCAAGAGGCTGCACTTGGTGGGGCTGGTCTCAGATGGTGGAGTACATAGCCATCAGGATCATCTGGTCGCGCTTGCGGCGGCAGCCCACTCAGCCGGAGTTGACGATATAATGGCCCATGCCATTACCGATGGACGAGATACCTCGCCTACCGCAGGAGCTGATTTCCTCAGCGAGGTTGAGGATGGCCTTGCAGAATATGGGGCTCGAATCGCAACGGTAATCGGCCGCTATTTCGCAATGGATCGGGACCGGCGATGGGAGAGGACCAAGATGGGGTGGGATGCTATCGTGCACGGTGTTGGCGAGGAGTCTGAGCTTCTCGCCAGTGAGGCGGTCGCTCAGAACTATAGAGAGGATCGATCTGATGAATTCATGCCTGCTCTCATTTTCCATGAGGCCTCCACTCAGCGCGTAAGAGATGGGGACGTGGTTATTGTTTTCAACTTTCGAGCCGACAGGGCCCGTCAGCTTTCGGAGGTCTTCCTTAGTAAGGAGTTTGACGGGTTTGAAGTAGGGGCAAGACCGGACGTTCACTATGTCACGCTGACGGAATACGATGAGACCTATGATTGTTCAGTGGTATTTCCCTCCGAGAAAATGACCAACGTGCTCGGACAGGTAGTATCGGCAGCTGGTAAAAGTCAGTTGCGGATTGCAGAGACCGAAAAATACCCTCACGTCACCTATTTCTTCAACGGTGGCGAGGAAGAGCCTTGCGGCCAAGAGAGTAGAGCGATTATCCCGTCTCCGAAGGACGTTCCCACCTACGATCATAAACCTGAGATGAGCGCGTCGGAGGTTACCGCGACGGTGGTGGAGAAATTGCGGGAGTTCGACCTCGTAGTGCTAAATTTTGCGAATCCCGATATGGTCGGGCACACAGGGGTTGTTGAGGCTGCGGTCAAAGCTGTCGAGACTATCGACGATGGGGTGCGTCAGGTGGTAGAGGAGACCCTGCGGCTTAAGGGAAGCCTTCTCATTACCGCAGACCATGGTAACTGCGAGTTCATGATAAATGAGGATGGCTCTCCTCATACGGCACACACTACCAATCTTGTTCACGCTATCTACGTGTCAGAAGACGCCGCGAACTGTAGAGTGGGTGACGGGATACTTGCCGATATTGCCCCAACTCTTCTTGCAATGCTTGGTCTTGATCAACCAACAGAAATGACAGGGAGAAATCTGCTTGAAAGGATCTGATGAACAATCCCCGTGGAGCACGGAGAGGTGACGTTGCTAGTAGTTCTCTACTGGGCTTGGTGGGGGCTCTCCGCTGGTGGATTCTGATTCGTCAGGGGGTAGAGACTCCTTAAGTTTTGAAAGGTCTCTCATGATTGCTGCAAATTCTTCTTCAGAGAAAGGTGGGGGAATCTTGAGTCGCCTTTTCGACCTTTCGAGGCGCGTTTGGATGTCATAAAATATTGAGGGTGGGAGCTTTTCGAGCTGAGCAACGCTCTCCTCTGCGTTCATGAAGTCGTGACAGAGAAGCACGAGATCGCCTCCGGCTTCGATTGACATTCGGGCGGCCTCAGGAGTTCCATAAGACTCTTGAATGGCTCCCATGTCCAAGTCGTCTGTAAGGACGAGTTGATGGTCGAATCCGAGTCGATCACGGAGAAGGCCCTTGATAATATTACGGGACAGCGAAGCAGGTAGCCCGCTCCGGTCGATTTGGGGAAAGTGGAGATGACTTATCATGATGGCATCCAGTTCGGGCATGAGCGCCGTGTAAGGGATGATGTCCTTACGCAGGATCTCCTCTTGGCCTATTTCGACAATCGGGAGAGTGTGGTGAGGGTCGCTAGCGGCGCGGCCTCCACATGGGAAATGTTTGGCGCAACCGGCGATCCCCTGGCGACGTTGCCAGCGATTAAAGACGCCTGCGTGATTAATTACATCCTGTTCGGATATGCCCCAGCAACGCCCATTGAGAGCATTTGAACTATTGGGGTGATGATCAAGATCAAGGACCGGGGCAAGGTTGAGATTGATTCCGAGAAGAGAAAGTAACCTCCCGGTTATCCATCCTGCCTGTGCGATTAGTTTTGGGTCGTTTTGTCCACTAAGAATTGCAGCCGAGGGGGAAGCAGGTGAAAATGGTGCCGTTCGCCAAACGCGTCCCCCTTCATTATCGATGGCTATGAGGGGCGTCTCTTCGCATAGTTCTCTCAGCGAATCAGTGAGCCGGCGGGTTTGCCATGGATCAACGATATTTCGGGTGAAAAGGATGAAGCCTCCAGGCTGTAGTTTCTGGAAAAGATGAATTTCGTCACTTGTCAGTTCTGGCCCGGAGACTCCTGATACGAGAACCTGACTTGGGCGCATGTCGACATTTCCGGGAGATTGGAGAGACTCGTCCGCTGATGGTCAGGCCGAGCCTGCTGCGGTAGATTCCAACGAGGCTTTGACAAACCCGGAGAAAAGGGGGTGGGGGCGATTGGGCTTGGACTGAAACTCAGGATGAAATTGGGCCCCGATGTAGAATGGGTGGTCTTCCAGCTCGATGATTTCAACCAATCCCTCGTCTGCGGAAACGGAGGAGATAATCAAGCCTGCCTCCTTGAGCTGCTCCAGATAAGCTGGGTTAAATTCGTAACGATGCCGATGGCGCTCTTTGATCGTTTGATCTCCACCGTAGAGACTCGCCGCCAATGTTCCGGGGTGAACGAGGGAATCACATGATCCCAGCCTCATCGTGGCGCCCATGTCCTTAATGCCTTTCTGCTCCTCCTGAAGACTAATAACTGGGTGAGGAGTATTCTTGTTGCACTCGGTAGTGTGAGCGCCCTCGAGATGACACACATTTCTGGCGAATTCGACGGTGGCGACCTGCATTCCGAGGCAAATACCTAGATAGGGAATTCCCGTCGATCTCGCATATTGCGCAGCTAATATCTTTCCTTCAATGCCACGATCACCAAATCCGCCCGGGATAAGGATTCCGTCAACTTCTCCTATGAGGGCACTCGCATTGCCCCCTTCAATAGATTCTGAGTCAATCCTGACGATCTTGACTTCGGCGTGGTGAGCGGCTCCTGCGATGGTGAGCGACTCATAGATGGATTTGTAGGCGTCCTGCAGATCAATGTATTTCCCTACGACCGCTATTGTGACCTGATGCTGTGGGTTAATAAGACGCTCGACAAAATTTTCCCAGTCTGTGAGGTCCGGGGTAGGAGAGTCGATGCCGAGGTTATCAACGACCAAGCGGTCAATCTTGTCCTGACGCAGATCCAAGGGACATTCGTATATAGAATGTTTTACATCCCTGAAGGCAACAATGTTCCTGTGTTCGACGTTACAAAACATAGCAATTTTCCGCCGGTTATCGTCGTCCAAATCGTGTTCAGTCCGGCATATGACGATGTCTGGCTGAATTCCGATCTCACGTAGCTTGGCAACCGACTGCTGGGTCGGCTTAGTCTTAATCTCACCTGCAGCCCGGATGAGGGGCAGCAGAGTTACGTGGATAAAGCACGTATTGGCCCGGCCGACCTCAAGAGAGAATTGCCGTAGAGCCTCAAGAAAGAGGTGGCCCTCGATGTCGCCAACAGTCCCACCTATTTCCGTTATAATCACGTCGACCTCGGGATTTTGAGAAGACAGGTCATGGATTCGGGCCTTAATTTCGTCGGTGACGTGAGGTATGAACTGAACTGTCTTGCCTAGGTATTCACCTCGTCTCTCTTTCTTGATTACGTTTTCGAAGACCTGCCCGGAGGTCAGATTGTTAAAGCGAGTCAACACGCAGTTGGTGAAGCGCTCGTAATGCCCAAGATCAAGATCTGTCTCGGCGCCGTCATTAAGCACGTAAACTTCTCCGTGCTGATAGGGAGACATTGTTCCAGGGTCCACGTTGAGGTAAGGGTCGAACTTCTGGATCGTTACGCGAAGTCCACGATGTTCAAGAAGAGTGCCAATAGATGCAGCGGCAAGTCCCTTTCCTAGCGAGGAGACGACTCCTCCGGTGACGAAAATATATTTCACTCAGCGCGATTGGTTTATGTTTGGAGAGTATTGGGCGTCAGTTGAACCGGCAAGAAGAGCTTCAATCTCAGGAACCTGCTCGGGGGTATCGAGACCGATGGAGTCATGTTCAGTGACAACAACTCGGATTCGGGATCCGTTCTCAAGGGCACGTAGTTGCTCAAGTTGCTCGACCCTTTCCAGATCTCCTTCTGGCCAGCTGACAAATTTCTCAAGAAAACCTCGCTGATAACCGTATAAGCCCACGTGACGGAATGGGGAAAATAGGTTCCCTTTAGATCGATTGTATGGGAGCGCACTACGTGAAAAGTAGAGGGCGTCATTACTCCTATTCAAGACCACCTTGACGATATTGGGATCATCGAGCTGAGTGAGGTCTGAAATTGGATTTGCCGCCGTGATCATGTCAACGCCCTTCTGCTTCCTCAGGGTATCTGCCATCAGATCGATAAGGGAAGGGGAGACAAGGGGTTCGTCTCCCTGAATGTTGACAATATGCTGGATAGCGGGAAAAGAAGTGATCGCCTCTGCGACACGGTCGGTTCCTGTCTTGTGTTGACCTGACGTCATCACGACCTCTGCGCCGTTGGCGCGGGCTTCCCGTTGGATTCGCTCGTCATCAGTAGCGACAAGCACAACGTCGAGACGTTTACAGCAGCCGACTCGCTCAATGACGTGACCCAGCAAACTTTTGCCTGCGAGTTGATGAAGGGGCTTTCCGGGGAAGCGAGAGGATCCCCATCGGGCGGGGATTACACCAGCGACCTGTCCGGTCTTACCTCTTGCAGCCACCTTATTATGCAAGTCCTGAAGCTATCTCACGAAGTTTTGGCGGCAAGGTATTACTTTCGAAAGGTTGATTTTTTTATCGAAGTGTCGACTGATTGAAGCGGTTGAGTTAGCGTCCGCCTGATAATGGCAGTACATGAGTGGTTTCAGCCTCTGGACTGGATTGTGCTCTTTGGATACCTGGGGCTCACGACCTGGGTCGGGCACAAGATGCGAGGGAGACAGGCCTCTATCAGCGATTTTTTTGCGGGGGGTCGCTCGCTGCCCTGGTTGGCGGTGAGTGGCTCGATCGTCGCGACCGAAATCAGTGGAGTCACATTTATCGGTGTTCCCGGAGGGGTGCTGGCAGCAGGCGGTGACTTCACTTACATGATCTGGGCTCTAGGATCTATTTTGGGCCGAGTGATCGTGGGGATTTGGTTCACGAGAGTCTTTTACGAGGATGGCATCTATAGCCCGTATGACTACATGGGCCGGAGGATTAAGCCGCAGCTGAAAACTCTGGCGACTGTCTTTTTCACGATCGGATCAATCCTCGCCCAGAGCGTCCGGGTGCTCGTGGCTGCGATCCCGCTCATGATCGTTACTCCCTTTTCGTTTGAGGTGTGTATTCTTTTGATCGGCATTTTTGCGATTGGTTGGACGTTGATGGGGGGTATGCGGACCGTGATATGGACCGACGTAATGCAGTTTTTCCTCTTCGCAGTGGGAGGGCTGATCACCTTGATCTGGGCTTGGATGCATCTTGGCGGAGGGTGGCTAGATGTGGCTGCGCAGGCAGGTAAAACACATTGGCTCAGTTTCGACGCAGGGGTGGGCGACGCCTTCAAATTCACATTCTGGGTTGCGGTATTCGCTGTCCCCTTTCTTAATGTTGGAGCGTTCGGGGTGGATCAGCTTAACGCCCAGCGGATGTTTTGCTGCAGGAACGCTCAAGATGCTCGAAAAGCCATCATCTGGAGTTCAGTAGGACAAGTAATCACCTTGCTAATGCTGATGGTCGGGGCGGCGCTTTTCGTTTGGTATTCGCGCTTCCCACCTGAAGGCGTAGTCGCCGAAATGATGGCATGGAATTCCGGAGAGGGGGTCCCGGGAAAAGCTGATCGGGTATTTCCCATCTGGATCGTGAAAGAGCTGCCCCCCGGCCTGAGTGGATTGATTCTGGGTGGGGTGTTTGCGGCCGCTATTTCGAGCTTGGATTCGATTCTCGCTGCACTCAGTCAGACAACCGTCTCGGTGCTCTATGACGCTGGTGGCGCACAGAGCGAGGATGAACAGCGTAGAATGGTGTCCCGGAGTCGGGTGTTGGTGGTCCTCTGGGGGCTTTTTCTTACGGTATTTACGCTGTTGATGCGTTGGGTGCAGAAGAATACGGAGGTCGAAGTTCTGCCGCTTGCGTTTGGAATGACGACCTACACCATTGGTCCATTGTTGGGTATGTTCCTATGCGCTTTGCTCGGTCGAGGAAGCTTCCGAGGGTTGATATGCGGATCGGTATTGTCGTTTATCGCGGTATTGTTCATTCGCAGTGACGTTTGGGTCTTATTGCATACGTTCGAGTTAGACCTGTTCGGACTCTCTCTCGGCTTCAACATGCCCTACGAGTGGCTCGCTGCTTTACCGATGTATTTCATTGAAGGGCAGGGAGATGCTCAATCTTTGAAGACTACCGTTGGCTTCTATTGGGCTTGGCCAGTAACCACTATCCTCACTTTTGGACTGGGCGTCCTGTGGCCAAAATCAAGGGGCAAGGCCCGCATTCGGGCTGTTTGAGCTTACCGTGCTTCTCCGTTCACGCATTTAGCAAGTCTTTCCGGCTTTCTGCGTTTCTCCTTAGAGGGTTACGTCATTTACGAGACCGCAGGGTGATGTCGTGAAGGCTGATCTTCATTCTGGGAATGCGAGACAAGGATTCGGTGTCTTGGGATGGGTAAATTGTGCTTTTCGTTTGGCGAGCTTAACAGGCGAACTCTGAAGTCTAACATCTGGCATGTCGTGGAACGCTTGTGGAAAAGAGCTGGGAGGGCCGGCCGAAATTCTTATTTAAAAATTTTTGACGCTATTGACACAGGTAGTCATTCACTACGCAGCTGATGGCCTCAACTTACTGCCTTAGTAGAGTCGTAAGCCTCAGCAAATTTTTAAAAATCGACAAAAGGTTACGGATTGGAGAACTAAGATGAGCAGCAGGGATGAAGGTGCAGTGACGACACCACGCGGGAGCGGGGTGAGAACAGGAGACATTCTGGCCCGCGGAGGGGCAAGGATACCGGCAGAAGAGGCCAAAACTCAAATTCTCCGGTTGTTGGATGCGCGTCTGAGTGGCGATGCCACCGAGCGTTGGTTCAAGCACATGCAGCTTGTGGCTGAGGACGCCAATCAGGTCACGGTGCTGGTGCCGACTGAGACTCACGTGCTCTGGATTCAGGAAAACTTCATGCCGGAATTGACTCACGCCTTGTCTCAGGTTCTTGGCTGTGGCGGCAGGCCCCGGGTATTAGCGATGAATGGAGCCGCAGGAGGGCAGTTGACAATGCTCGAGCAGCCTCAAAAGAAATCGCGCGCCAAAGAGGTTGCCTCCGAGGCGTTGGCGAAGTCGCTGAAGGGAGCAGGACTTAACCCCCTTTACACGTTCGATCGTTTCGTCGTTGGTGGAAACAACCAGTTCGCGCATGCAGCCTGTAAGGCAATTGCTGCGGGGGTTCGCACTGCCTACAATCCACTGTTTATTCATGGAGGATCCGGGCTCGGGAAGACCCATTTAATGCAAGCAATCGGGCAGGATATCCTTAAGGCGAGGCCTGAATCAAAGGTTATTTACCTTACTTGTGAGAAGTTTACGAATGAGTTCATCCTGGCTGTACAAAAGGGAAATCTCGACAATTTCCGTCGGAGGTATCGCAAAGCTGACGTGCTTCTGGTTGACGATGTTCAATTCTTGAATGGCAAGGAGAAGTCTCAGGAGGAATTCTTTCATACGTTCAATACGCTTCTCGATGGAAGGGCTCAGGTCGTGCTCTCCAGTGATCGGCCTGCGTCAGAAATCCAGACTCTGGAGCCACGGCTGGTTTCCCGTTTCGAATGCGGTTTGACAGTAGCTTTGCAGCCTCCGCAACTGGAAACAAGAATAGCCATCCTTGGCCGAAAGATGGAAGAATGGGAGGTTAAGATCCCGGAAGACTGGGTTCGCTTTGTTGCACAACGAATCCGCAGTAATGTCCGGAGGCTTGAAGGCGCGCTAGTACGGATCGCAACCTACAATTCATTGGGGCAGGGGGAGCTCTCGACTGACAGGATTGAGGATCTTCTCCGGGATATTCTCAGGGAAGAGGCTGCGGCCAAGGTTACCATCGACACGATTCAGAAAACGGTCGCGGATTTCTACGATATACGTCTTGCCGATATGACCAGTCGGCGTCGCCCGGCCAATATCGCCTTCCCCCGACAGATTGCGATGTATCTGTCACGGAAGCTGACCGGAGGCTCTCTCGTTGAAATTGGGGAAGCCTTTGGCGGTCGGGATCATGGAACGGTCATTCATGCCTGCAAAAAGGTGGACCAGATGATGCAGACTGACGACCAAGTCCGACAGGCAGTCGCGGCTTTGGGAGCAAGGCTGAATCGGTAAATACGGCTCCTGAATCAATGCCTGGCGGCAAAAAGCTGCCCCCGGCAGGGCTTTAATTGGAATCGAACGCTAAAGAGAGGAATAGAAACGAGCGGCTCTATTGTGGGCCGGCTTCAATATTCTCTGGAGAGGAGCTGGAATGTTACTTGTTTCTTAAAGAATGGCTTGCCAAGGCGGGCATTCTTTCCAAGATCACAGCATCCCAATATTGGGGCCCTCTTTGCACATGAAATTCCGGATCGCAAGGGATGCCTTCCTTGACAGTCTCCAGCAGGTACAGCACGTCGTCAGCACAAGGACGACCCTACAGATTCTGTCCAACGTCCTCATCGAGGCGAGCGGCAACCGTCTGCGTCTCACGACCACCGACCTCG
>DFWB01000196.1:0-1754 GCA_002380675.1 Akkermansiaceae bacterium UBA4145 | reverse complement strand
AGGCGACCAATCACCGCAAAATCGCGCTGCCCTGTTAAGGGGTTTTTTCTGCTAATGAAATTTCGGATCGCAAGGGACGCCTTCCTCGACAGTCTCCAACAGGTTCAGCACGTCGTCAGCACGAGGACGACCCTTCCAATCCTGTCGAATGTTTTAATTGAGGCGAGTGGAGGGACTTTGCGCCTAACTACAACCGATCTTGATGTGGGTGTTAGCGGCACGGTTGAAGCCGAGATATCGAAAGAGGGCTCAACGACGATGCCCGTTAAGAGGCTGGTGAGTATTATACGTGAGCTTCCTAATGCTGAGGTAGAGGTTGCTGTTGATGCAAAGGATGTTGCGTCGATCACCTGCGGCCCAAGTTTTTTCAAGATTATCGGACTGGAACACGGTGAGTTCCCACCTCTTCCGGATTTTAAGGAGGCCAAGGAATACAAGATTCCTCAGGTGCTTCTCCGAGAGAGCTTGAAGAAAACCTCCTATGCGATTTCAAACGATGAGACCCGCTACGTTTTAAACGGAATTTTCACCGCGTTCAAGGAAGGGAAGCTCACGCTGGTTGCTACGGACGGGAGGCGCCTCGCAATGGTGGAGAACGACCTCGAGTTTCCTGCAAGCCATGAAACCGATTTCATCATCCCGACAAAAGCCGTTCAGGAGTTGCAGCGTCTGCTCGGGGATGAAGGTGATGCAGTCGCCAGGCTTGGGGATAATCAAATTGTTTTCGAGGTTGGCAGTAGCGTTATTGTCTCGAAACTTATTGAGGGGAATTATCCGAATTACCGACAGGTGATTCCAGGAGAGGCCAAAGAGACGCTTAACCTCGGACGAGAGGCGTTGCTTGAAACATCGCGGAGGGTGTCTCTGTTGTCTTCCGAGAAATCAAATTCCGTGAAGCTCGTGGTGAGTGAGGGCAGTATGGACCTCACAGCGAATTCTCCTGACATTGGAGAAGCGAAGGAGTCGATGCCGGTAAACTATGAGGGGAAGGAGATTGCGATAGCGTTCAATCCTGAGTTCCTGATGGCGCCACTCAGAAACCTGGAGGATGATGAGGTTCAATTGGATCTTATCGACGAGATGAGTCCTGGAGTTCTCCGCGGCAGCGGCTCGTTCCTGTATGTTCTCATGCCGATGAGGGTAACAGGCTAAAAGAAGCCGCTCGTCTCAGCCTTTTGCCTCCTCCGGTCTTTAAGAGGACTCATATAAGAGCCTTTTGTATCGACAGGCCTAATAGTTGCTGGCCGGAGAATCACTTCTGTTGAAGAAAGTTTCCGATCAGGTTCATTCCGGCCTTTTGGCTCTTCTCCGGATGGAACTGAGTTGCGATCAGACGGCCTCTCTGGACAGCGCTGGGAAAGCTTATTCCGTAATTTGTCATCGCTGCACAGATCGAGCTATCCTTTGGATCGGGATGGTAAGAGTGCACGAAATAAAAGTAAGGATTCAGACCCAGGCCTATCCAGGGCTCGAGATTAGGGTTCCGGAGTTGCGCGCTGTTCCAGCCCATGTGAGGGACCTTGATGCCCTCTTCTCTGAAGCGAACGACGTTACCTTCGAGCACTGAAAGCCCTTTGCTCTCCGGGCTCTCCTCACTGTCCTCGAACAAAAGTTGATAGCCGACACAAATGCCGAAAAAGGGTTTGTCCTGTTGAATCCATTCAAAAATGGGTTCAACAAGCCCAAGACCTTTCAATTTCTTCATGCAATCGCCAAAAGCGCCTTGTCCGGGAAAGAAGAGGTGTGAAAGAGGT
>DFWB01000301.1 GCA_002380675.1 Akkermansiaceae bacterium UBA4145 | reverse complement strand
AGATAAGCCAGTCTGGATTTCCTGCTTCCGCCATGGAGGCATTGGAATTCATGTTGTAATAGGCGAGAACATCCTGCTCTCCCTCGGATTCGAACGAAATCATACCAAGGTTTCTGGAGCCATCGGGATTCATGAACCCGAGAACCAGGACCTTTCCATCATCCGTGACGGCATTGGCTCCTGCGATCGCGTCACCAAGGTTGGCGTGGATACGGTAGGCATCCGCACGTGAGAGAATCTGGGTGATGGTATTGTTGATCTGGGGGGCATCATCAACGAGGAATTTCTGAGCTCGGATGATCCGGTGGAAGGTCACCTGTTGCTGCAGTAGGGTCATCATGATAGCCGCAATGGCAAGGGCTAGACCGATTGCGGTAGCAAGCTCGGGCAGGGTGAAACCACGGCGGATTACGCGGGAGTTTCCGGGGTGGGAGACAGAGGTTTTCATTGGGTGCGTACTATTGTTCTCGATTTGACGTAATCTCTTCCACTTATCGTGTAAGTGACATGACTTTGGAGGATCCAGGTCTGCATTTCGGCCGGGTTGGTTGCAGTTGTTGCATTACCCCCGAAAGCAGGAAGGTTGTTGTCGTCAGGCATTCTGGTTCGGATGACATTTCCGGTGAGGGTTCGTCCGCCTGGAAGAGTGCCGAGAGTCACGGGACCCTCCGATTTTGCGGGATAGACTGGCCAGGGAGAGGAGGAGTCTGTCAGGCTTTCGAAGGGAATCCTCTGTGCGAAGGCCTTCTCATAGGAAAGATAGGCATCAGACACATTTTGCACCATTGTCCACTGGCGTGGAGCGAGAATATTCATAGTTCCTTTCAGGATCACCAGGCTGACAACAAGTAGGAGCGAGAGGGCGATGATGGCCTCAATAAGAACACTCCCACGCCTTGACCTGACTGAGCGGGAACGGGTGCTGATGAACTTGAATTGAGAATGATTTGATGTAATGTGGCTTTCTTTGTGAGCCGGTTTCTTATTTGCACTGTCCTCATTCACGGCATTTGCTTTTTGCAGGCTGCTGAGCCCTTGCTTCCGCCTTTTGGGCTGAAGTGGGGAGAGCCCCCTAATGGTCTCGTGGACTGGGCGTCGCGGAGTAGCCTCGACCAGACGATTAAAGTGCCGGCTTCCGATCCCCGTTTGAAGGTTCTTCGGGTATCCTCTCCCAAAGGCAACTTGCCGGGTCATGACGCGACTACACTCGAGGCTCGATTTATTGACGGAATGCTTTTTGAGGTGGCTCTTCACTACACCTATCCGGGAAGAAAGAGCAGTTTCGTTCGCGGACAGTTCGCTGAATTGAAGCGCATTCTTGCCCAACGGCATGGACCATTGGCGCTGGGTGCGAAAAGTCGGAAGGAGCCTCTCGCAGGTGTGTCTTCCAGCTCGATAGCCTACCAGCTTGAGCCTGCCGCGGGACGGAGTCTCATGCTGGTTTTGACAGAGGTTGTCGACACGAAGCGTGGAGATCGGTCGGCGAGATTCTCTGTAGTTTATCATAACGGCGGAATTGTCGAGGATGATACCCCTCCGGTAATTATCCGGAGAGGCGGAGTGGATTCTCCGCAGAAGCCCTAAGTTCCGCGGGCGGGTTGAGAGGTGGTGGTTCGAATAGGTATTTAAAGGAATCAGAGGCCAGAAAGCGCTCCGGGCTGTTCAGAGGGTGTGATGGATGGGTGAATCCATTTTTCCCATGGCCCGGCAGGGACCTCGGACTCTTCTACAAATTTCCAGTCGACCTCAGCATTACCTCGCATCACAAGGAAGTCGCGGACTGCAGGGCTTACATCGATGCCCGCATTCTGATTGCGGTTCGGGCGAGGCTGTTTGCCCTGAAACACATAAGGCCAGTCATCGACTGTGAATGGACCAACGTCCTTCCATTGCGCATAGGCAATTTTTCCTTCGTGATGAATCGCGATCCACCGATTGTGACAAACGGAGATCCCGGGGCCTCGGTAAATTTGCCAGAACCATGGTATGATTGAAGAGGCTTCGGGTCGATGACCGCGCCCCGCGACTAGGTCATTGTAGGGGAGAGCTACGTAAAAGGGGTTGAGCTTTGGTTCAAAACCAGCGGGGCGAAATCCTTCCCGCTTGAAAGGATGGTCGTAGCCCCCGAAGTTCTGCTCCCAGTTAGGATCCCACGAACTTGCGGTGTTGGGAGTTGGGTTGCCGGGCGTAGAGCGTTCCCCGACCCAGAAGACCGTAGCTCTAATCTGGTAGCGCCAAGGGTTGTTCCTAACCCTCCATGGAGGAGGGGCTTCGTCGACGACTTGGGCGACGCGCGGTCCCAGATAGGGGTTTTTCCGGCCAGAGAGCGACACTCTGCGATCCGTGAGAAACTCCTCATGAGTCTGGGCTGCTCGTTCGCTCGTTGTCAGGACGTTAGCTGATGTCGGAGGACTCAAGAGGCCCAGAATTCCACCCAGAATCACAGCCACGCAAGGGGAGGCCGAAATCGCATAATGGATTCCAGAAAGAGTCATCTTGTAAGGGGGAACTAATAGTAAGTATTATAAAATGTTTTAGTAGAGTCAACCATATGGGCCTCCAGAGGAGAAAAAACACGGGAGGTCCGTAAATTTGAGGCTAGGGCTCAAGCAAGAGGGGCGCGAACCAGGAGGCCTTGGGCTGTGAGGCAAGTGGTCCTCAGGATCTCCGAATTAGGGTTGGTTCTATTTACCCTAAAATTGATGGATTTTTATAGCCGATCAGGACCTTCAGAAGAAAGTTTGTCGGCGGAGAGAGGGTGGGAAGGAAGAGCGTGGATTGTATGAGACCACTCTAGCTAGAGGTGGTAAGAGAGGCCAAACGTGAAGCCAATTTTTGAGAGCAAATACTGTTTTTCAGATATCTTAGGCCATATTATCAAGTAATTTTAATATTTATGTTGCCCAAGAGGTCGATATTTGTAATTTTATTGGAAATTCGAAAGAATTGCACCCGTTCACCCCACGCACGCATGATCAAAAAAGCAGCTCAGTTGGTAGTCTTCTTCGCCTTGGGATCCTCCCTTCTCGGTGACGCACCTCGCATTTTCTCTAACGACGTTAGTAATAGTCACAAGGATCCCTACACGCCGATCGGCTCCATCTCAGTGACCCCGACTGTCGTTCAGCCTGGGGTTCGCCCGCGAATGGTTTGGGGTATCGAATATCCTCAGGCAGTCGCGGATATCAGCGAGCTCGACCCCAATGGGACCATCAGCCTGCAACAGAGGGTAGACCTCAAGATCCGGGTTATGGGAGTAGCACTCCAAGCGGGCTCGACTCAGTTGCCTGCTGCTCTGTGGGTCAGGGTCGGTGCCTCAGCACCATGGGAATTAATTTTTTACGGCAGGGAGGGTGATGTGCGACCGGACGAGATCGTGTTTCAGAAGAGCGATGTTCCAGCCAACACTCAGATTGACTTTTCTGCACGGAGCCAGACAGCCTCTGGTACATGGTATGAAACACAATCGACCTCCGGGTCTAGTTTGTCGGTTATTGGGATGGTGAATGGGGACAGAGTTCCTGACTTTGTTCCGGCCTATGAGCAGGGACGGATAGAGAGTTTCATGACGCAGTTTCTTGATGAGGAAAATCACGTAGTGCTTGGTCCCCGGGATATCATCCATACCTTTGAACTGGGAACCAGTAGCCCGGGAGCGTGGTGGTTCGATATGCAGGACATCGTGTGTATGACAACCCTCAGCCAGGTTGAGGAGGAGCAGAGTGGTGTAGATCGTAGTCGGCTGAATACAGACTTCGCTCAAGCGGGAAACGTTCAAGTGATTGCAGGAGCTGTTGATGACCGAGGGGTGATCACGCTGGGCAGGAGATAACAAAACAAGAGCATTCTAAATCTACTTATTTTTCTGACGTTCACCCGGTTTTATTATGAAACATTATTTAGCTTCCCTTCTCGCACTCTGTTCCTCTTTCCTGCAGGCCTCTCCTGAGGAATATGTTAACTTTGTTCGCCAGATACAGCAGGATAGCGGCATTGAATGGGATATGGGTATTCGCTCCGAGGGAGTGAAGATTTCTCCCACGGGCGTCAGTGCTGCGGGTTCTTTCTTTGAGTTGTGGTCCATTCATGACCAGAGTGTTACGGAATACCGCCTGGACGAGCAGTATGTGACGGCTTACACGCCGAACGCCTCGATCAGGATTCTTACAGGAGATCCCTACAGGGCGGTTCCGCGGACGCGAGTGGACCAGCCGTTTCAGGTTCAGATCTCGGTCAGGGGCCTCATTGATGAAAGCGACCCAAACTATGCGACCGCGCCAGATGCGGCAAAGTGGGTAGACTATACCAACTACGCCTTTGCTTACCCCGATGGCGTTTACAGTTTTGAAGGCGAAAAAAACCCGGTGGGAACAGTTGTGACGGAAGGTTATATGGAGCAAACGGCCGACACTACCGTGACATTCTCTGCAACGAATCTTACTGGACCCGATCTGACGCGGGTCAGCGGCGAAGAAGTGTTCACAATTACCGCACAAGCTGATTTTGGAGTATCTGCGACAATTTTGGACTCTGAAAAAGTTCAAATCTGGCCAATCGCCACAGGCGAGATCAGCGGACTCAACCCATCCAGATATTATGAAGAGGTTCCGCCTGTCTCGGTAAACCTCGAGAACCTGTATCCTGACAGCACCACGTATCTCAGGGTCTATGAAGGGCCTAGAAGAGAGTATCCAGGCAAAACAGAAACGGTAAATTCAAGCTACGTGATCATCGAGGATTCCATTCCGCGAGATCGTGATCTTACCGTCAAAGGTATCGACCAGTATTTCACGGAGGAGGGCCTCCACACCATAGAGCTGCTGCATAGAACCCCTTTTGGCACGGATCTTCTCGATTCTGCTGAGGTCAACGTTGACCGTACCATTGAAATCAATGGTGGAGTCGTCGACCAAGAGTAGGCCACTTGAGCGTCAGCCCCCGCGAAGTAAGATGTGTGAGATGAAAACGATAGGGACCTTATTTTTATTGGTCGGCCTAGGCCTTGGTGTTGTGGGCGCGGTGGAGCCAGTCCGCCTTTCCGACGGAGCCGTAAGGGGAGAGGAAAGAGTCAAAGTGCGTCCTCGCATGACGCATGAACAACTTTCCAAGCTACAGAGGCCCCGTGATCCAGGTCTGAAAGTACGAAAGGTCAGGCTTGCGGACATCGAGCAGCCCAGAACTGAAGAAGTGAATCCGGAGGTGTCTTCACAGTTGGAAAAACGTCGGGAAAGTCTGGTGGCCCGGTCAACGATCGTCAGTAGTTCCTCGAGCTGGACCATTTTGCCTCGGGGATCGGTGTTGCTTACGCCTTCCCGCTTCAAATCCCGGGTTGATAGTGAGCGAAGGGGAAAGTTGGTCTCGTGGCGGGACTTCTATGCCAGGAATGCATCATGGATTCGCCTGCTTCCCGTAACTCTTGATCAGGCGACGGGACGTGTTCCGTTGACGGAGGAGTATCTTTCATCTCTGAAGCGGACAGGGCTACTCGTGGTAGCAGTCTGTGAGGGAGGGCCGATTTCAGTTCGTCTCCCAGAAAAGGGAAAGGAGTTCCCCAAGTTGGCCCAGCCCGTCAAGGCGGCCGACTGGAAAGCACCTGCAAGGCGATAGCGGCCTCATCCTGACCAGTTCCTACGATTTCCCGGAGATTCAGGCTGCTCCTCAGCGCTCATGTGGTAAGGGGTTACGTCCGTAAATTACGGGGAACATCCGGGGTCTACTCTTGAATTCTCTGCATAGTTCACCGATACTGCGGGGGTGGAAGAGGCCACTCTGCAGTTGCAGCTTTCCTTTAAAGGGGGAGAGCGGCAGGAGGGGCGGAAGCAACTACGGCCACTAGGGAAAGATCTTGAGCTCACAAATAGGGCTGGGAGAATTTGTCTCGAATTGGGGCTCAACTCGCTCGCGCATAAGGTTGCCGTCAGGTGGAACGCTCGGATGAGGTCGACAGCGGGGCGGGCGACATGGCCCGATGCTGTGGTGGAATTAAACCCCGCCCTGCAGGCTATATCGCAGGATGAAACAGAGCGTACATTTCTACACGAATTGGCGCATCTGGTAGCTTATGAGCGAGCAGGCCGGAGGCGAATAAAGCCCCATGGTCCGGAATGGCGCAGGGCGTGTTGTGATCTGGGAATTCCCGGAGAGAAAGCAGGACACAACCTTCCTCTTCCCACGCGAACCATACGGCGGAAATGGCGCTATTTCTGCCCTGGGTGCTGGGCAGTATTTGATCGAGTTCGGAGGATGAGGGGAACGTCAGCCTGCTATACCTGCTGCTTGAAGCATAATGGTGGAGCTTATGATGAGCGCTTTCGATTTGTAGAAAAGCGGATCTCCTGAGCTGTATTACTTCCCCGCCAATTGTGGGAAGAGGTTGAGGACTGCCTGCGGAAAGGTTTTGGGCCAGCCCTCGTTGGAGCGAGGCGTGCCCGAATTGGATCGCCCTGCTTGAATGGCGTGGTGGAGGTCCTCCACAAGATCTTGTACAATATCTGGGTGCCCTGCTTGCAGGTTAATGGTTTCGGCGGGATCGTTAGCAAGGTTGAATAATTGAATGGGAGGAAGTGACTTGTCCTTGAGGGCTTTGGCCGGTCTGGGAGAGGACCAACCTCCTGAGCCGGGGCAGAGGCAGAGCTTCCATGGACCCTTACGAATGGCAAAGGAGCCATTAATGGAGTGGTGAATGGTATAGGGTCGAGTTGGGGTTTGCAGGTCGGGGTTGCCCAGAGCTGCCAGGAAAGAGAAAGAATCCTCTGCTGCATTTTGAGGGAACTGGCGTCCCCGAACCCCGAGAATATCGGCTACCGTTGCGAAATAGTCCGTGGTGCACACTGTCAGATCGCAGGAGCTTCCTGCGTGTACCCGGGCAGGCCACTGGACAAGAAAAGGAACCCGGTGACCGCCTTCGTAGATGTCAGCCTTGTGACCGCGCCAGTCTCCATTGGGCTTGTGCCCCTGGGAGATAAGTTTCGGAATGCCCGCCGCAGGAGAGCATCCGTTGTCGGTGGTAAAGACGAGGACTGTATCCTCAGTGACCTTTTGCTCCGCCAGTTCCTGCATGACCTGTCCGACGACCCAGTCCGTTTCCATCACGAAGTCCCCATACGGTCCGAGTGGAGATTTACCCTGCCATTTTTTTGAGGGCACGATCGGGGTGTGGGGGCTGGTCAGTGGTAAATAGAGAAAGAAAGGAGAGTCGCTCGCCACCGCCGACTTGATGAAGCTTCGCGATTCTCGCGCAAAATCAATAAGGCAGTTCTTTGCTTCAAAGTCGGGGGTGGCAGGCCCTTGTCGATTCCACCCCTTACTCACCGTGGGTATCACCGTGACTCTGTCGTTACGCAGGTAAAGGTAGGGCGCCATGTCGAGCGAGGCCGGGAACAGGAAGTCTTCGGTAAATCCGAGCTTCAAAGGCCCTTGTTGAGGAGGCCGGGCAAAGTCGATATTCCAGCACGTGCCTTTGGTTGGTCCAGTGGTCGCCTTTGCGGGTGTTTGCAACATATGCCAATTCAAACCAAGGTGCCATTTTCCAACCACGCATGTTCGGTATCCCCGGTCCTTAAGAAAGCCGGCAATTGTTTTTCGTGCCGGGTCCATAATCGAAATATCTGGAGGGAAGAGGACGCCTTTCTTCAGTCGAGACCGCCAGTTATATCGACCCGTCAAGATCCCATATCGGGTTGGTGTGCACACGGAAGAAGTCGTGTGAGCATCCGTGAAGCGCATTCCATCTGCTCTAAGCTTGTCGAGATTGGGAGTAGGAATCTTCCCTCCAGCGTGGGACACGTCGCCGTAGCCCATATCATCAGCGAGAATGAAGACAAAATTCGGGCCTGCCTGAACGTTGGCAGCGGCCAGGAGAAAGGAGATCGTGGTAAGAAGAATCAAAATTTTCATGTTTTTCCAGGGGAGCATTAAAGCTATTTGACGATCATCTCACCTTTCATCAGGACCCAGTGCCCCGGGAAGGTGCAGAGAAAGGGGTAGGTGCCAGGCTGCTCAGGTGCAAGGAAGCGCAGGGTCTCGGAGGAGTTTGGTCCGAGCATCTTTGTGGAGTGCAGAATCCGTTCATCGTCAGGAACAAAGTTGTTCTTTGCCCCTTCCGGGCTTTTTGCCATCTCATTCGCAGCCAGCCCCACACTCTCGACGGGAGTTCCGGACTGGAGAATCAGAAGATTATGGGGCGTTGCGTCTGGATTCGTGAAGACCAGCTTGACGGCTTGCCCTGCCTCCACCTCGAATCGCTTCTTGCTGAAGAGAAGTCTGCCGGTGATACAGCTGATCTTGATCTCTGCAAGGTTTGCCTGAGAGTCGAAGGCGGCGTCTCTTGCGTTGAGGGTAGAACTTCCAGCCTTTGTTTTAGAGCTGAGGTTAAAAGCTGCCATGAACTGTTCTATCGTCAGAGGTGTGGTCTCACGCCAGAAAGGAAGGAGAGATTCCGCGCCAAGGGCGGTCCTGATCGCGTAATCAAGATGCGCTTCCCGGGGCCGTTGTATTGCAGCCAATACTGCTTGGAATGCCTGCGGGGTAGCGATGTAGGTGGCGGCAGTCACTGCTTCCAGACGGACGAGCTCATTTTCATCTTTCGATCTAAGAAGGAGCTGGTGGTCTCTCTCCTTGCTGCTTAATCCACAATCGGCATAGCGTAATTGGCGCGTCGCAGCAGCGCGCGCATGATGAAGGTCACAGTCCAGAAGCTCCAAGAGCAGCTTGGGATTCGCGGATCCAATCCCTCTGTAGGTCCAGAGGGCCTCGATCTGATGATGACGGAACCGGTGC
>DFWB01000033.1:4903-9950 GCA_002380675.1 Akkermansiaceae bacterium UBA4145 | reverse complement strand
TCTACTCGAAGCAGCCGTGCGTGCCGGGTCGACTACCCCCCCTGCCCTGAAGAAGATCGGTATTCAGATCGCTTCACTTGATGCAGCCAACCTGAGTCCCAGAGAAAGACTGCGACACCTGAACCTTCACCTCACAGTCGCCGGCCTCACAAGGCACTGGGAACCAGCGATAAAGGCCTCAAAACAATTTCTCAAAACTGATCCAGCAAGCCGGATTACACCTTTCATTCGCTTTAAAATCGCTGAGGCGCACTTTCACAATGGCGACATGCTAGACGCTCAAACTCGCTTTCAGGATATTGCCTCCTCCACTAAAAACCCTGAAATCTCTGAGACCGCCCTGTTCTATGCCGCAAGGTCAGCCCTCAAGGTTGGGGGAGAGAATTCGGACGCTGACGCTGAAGTATTTCTGAATACGATTATCGAAAAAGAGGGCTCCTTTTATAGGGATGCCAAACTCCTTCTGGCTCGAAGCCAGATCAACCGTCATCCGGAAAAGGCCCTGGACACCCTAACAAACCTTCTCAACCCTGAGACCTCATTCCTCCTTGACGCTCACATGCTCGCCGCCGAAGCCCACCGGGAACTCGGCGAGCCCAGCAACCTTGTTGCCGCCCTTAAGATCTACGACCTCATTCTTTTACGGCCCGATACGGCTTATAGCTTAAGCAACCGTCTATTCTTTCTCAAGGGTCAGATTTTCGAGGACCTGAAGAAATCACGGGAAGCACTTGAAGCCTACTACCATGTTGTGCAGAGACACAACCTCGCTGAGGGGAAGGACCCAAGCGAATGGTTTTATTTTTCTCGATGTGCTTTTGCTGCCGTCGAGCTTCTTTCCAAGGGCGCCCTGCCCCGTTGGGCAGCTTCCGTTGAAATCCTGCGGATCGTCGAGAACAGCGCCAGCCCATGGAGGGATGAGGCCGGACGGCGACGCCTTGAAATAGAGCTCGAACACCAGCTCTTTGACGGTGAGTGAACCTGCGCCCACAAATTCGCAGAAACACGCTCGACAGCTCAGAAATCCAGAGCAAAGTTTCGTCGCAATGCCGAAGCCAAAGCTCTTTATTCCTGGACCTGTAGACATCTCTCCCTCCACCTATGAAGCGATGTGCTCCCCCATGATTGGGCATCGAGGCAAAGATTTTGAGACTCTTTACGCATCCATACAGCCTGGCCTGCAAGAAATAGCCGGCACAAAACGGCCTGTATTCCTCTCAACGTCATCTGCTTGGGGCGTCATGGAAGGAGCAATTCGGAACCTCGTTCAGAAGAAAGTCTTAACGCTGTGTTGTGGTGCCTTCTCTGACAAATGGTTCGATGTATCCCAGCGCTGCGGAAAAGAGGCCGAAAAGATTCAAGCCGAGTGGGGCCAACCTATCGATCCTGAGGTTGTGAGAGCAAAGCTCGCAGAAGGTGGATTCGACACTGTTACTCTCGTTCATAATGAAACTTCAACCGGGGTTCTGAATCCACTCTCTGACATCGCAGCGGTTGTGAATGAATTTGACGATGTTTTGCTGGTAGTCGATACCGTCAGTTCCTTCAGCGCCCTCCCCATTCCAACTGACGAAATCGGGGTTGATGTATTGCTCGCAGGAGTCCAGAAGGCAATGGCCCTTCCTCCCGGCCTCTCTGTCTTTGTCGTCTCTGAGAAAGCCTTGGAAAGAGCAGAGACAACCAACGACCGTGGTTATTATTTCGATTTTCTCGAATTCGAGAAAAATCATCAGAAGAACAATACTCCTTCAACCCCATCAATAAGCCTGCTTTATGCGCTGAATTCAATGGTGTCATCCATCATGGAGGAGGGGCTTGAGAACAGATTCCGGCGTCACTCCGAAACCAACGCTCAAGTACACAAATGGGTGGAGGAGAACGGTTTCGAATTGTTTGCACCGGACGGATTCCGCTCTAAAACGCTTACTGCGGTAGAGAACAATCGTGGCATCGATGTCCCGGCATTCATTAAAGCCGTGCGCGAACGTCACAACTTCCTCATTAATGGCGGTTACGGGAAAATAAAGGGCAAGACATTCCGCATCAGCAATATGGGCAACGAGACTCTTTCAACGATGGACGAGCTCCTTCGCGCACTGAGCGAGGTTCTTCCCGAGTTCACCTAGGGAGAGGTCAACAGAGAGCTCCAGCCTTCTCAGCGACCGACCTCCGGGAGGATTTACGAGTTCATTGCATCCTCGATCTCCTCCACCTCAATGGGGAACTTGGAGAACATATTTATATTTTTGTCCTTTCCAATCAGGATGTCGTCCTCGAGCCGGACGCCGAGGTTTTCTTCCCTGATGTAAATCCCCGGCTCTACCGTGAACACCATTCCCTCCCTCACAGGTTCGTAGGCATTTCCGACGTCATGGACATCGAGGCCCAAGTGGTGACCGATCCCGTGCATATAATATTTCTTCACAAGAGGACGGTCGCGAGGATCTTGCTTCTTAGCCTCTTCGGCCTCAATGAGGCCCAGCTTGATCAACTCAATCTCCATTAAGTCGATAGTATGATCTCGCCATTCCTGCTGGGTAACCCCGGGTCGAAGAAAATCCATGGATCCACGCTGTACGGAGAGGACTGAGTTATAGACATCACGCTGCCGATCGGTGAATCGACCATTTACCGGGACAGTTCGAGTCATGTCGGCATTCCAATTTGCCCACTCGGCACCAACGTCCATGAGGACCATTTCCCCATCTTTACACACGGCATTATTCTCGAGATAGTGAAGAACACATGCATTTTTTCCCGCACCAATTATGGGGGGATAAGCAAATCCCCTTGAGCGTTTTCGAACAAACTCATGGAGATACTCAGCTTCAATCTCCCACTCCCCTACTCCTGGTTCGATAAACTCAAGAACCCGACGGAATCCGCTTTCTGTCAGATCGATCGCCTTCTGCAATTGAACTAATTCTACTTTATCCTTAATGACTCGCAGCTGATCCATCAGCGGAGCAAGTCGCTTATAGTCATGCAGAGGGTAACGCTCTCTACACTCTTTGATAAATCGGGCATTACGCGTCTCAACTACGATCTCCGCCCGCAAGTGCTCGTTGGTGGATAGATATACTGATTTGGCCTGAGGCATCAGGCGATGAAAGTGAGCATCAAAACTACTGACCCAATTCACTTGCTTGACCCCGGAAACTTCTGATGCCTGCGCCTTCGTCAATTTCTCCCCCTCCCAGATAGAAATCAGCTCACTAGTTTCCCGTACAAAGAGCATCTCACGATCTCTCTCCTCGGCCGCATCGGGAAACAGAATAACAACTGATTCCTCCTGGTCGACCCCCGAGAGATAGTACAAGTCACGATTCTGCACGAAAGGCAGCACCCCATCCGCGTTGGTCGGCAGGATATCATTGGCATGAATTATTGCCATTGCTCCGGGCTCCATTAACTCAGACAACCGCGCGCGATTCTGCGCGAAAAGACTACTCTCAATCTGCTCGTATCTCATTCTCTCCTCTTCTACTCGGAAGCAGGCCCGCTGTCTAGCCGCCTGACCACCCAAGCTTCCCTCGTAAGGTCTCGTAAAAACTATGATGAGGGAGCCTCACAATCTTTAGTGGTGAAGGCGCTCTCTCGACCCGCACTACACTCGATTTCCCTAATTGAAGAACATCTCGCCCATCGACAGTAAACAGTATCGAATCAGAATGAGGCTGAATCGCCTCTAGTTCGATCACCGAGCTATCGCCAAGGACAAGAGAGCGATCACTCAGACTGTGGGGGCAGATCGGAGTGATTACCAAAACTCCTGCCTGCTCATCGATGAGCGGCCCCCCAGCAGCGAGAGAGTAGGCCGTCGAACCAGTGGGGGTCGCGACAATGAGCCCATCGGCACGATAGCGATTGAGGAGCTCTCCATTCACCCGAGCCTCCAGCGATATCAATCGCCCGGTTCCGCCGCGCATCAGCACCACTTCGTTGAGAGCCATGAACACATGGTCCTTGCCCGTTTCATCCGTCATGGAAACCTGCAACACGGCTCGCATTACAACCGCGTGCTTCCGCTTTGCTATAACAGCAGCAAACTCTTCAACGTCAGCAGCCGTGCAGGCAGTGAGGAAACCCAATGTCCCTATATTTACCCCCGCGACTGGAACATCGCAGTTCCCCATCTTATGCACCGTATTGAGAAACGTGCCATCCCCCCCGAGCGATATGACCATTTCCGCCCCTTCCCATGCTCGCTCGAGGCCAGGCTTCCCAATGAGTTCCGCGCTCTCCTTTTCAAGCACCGGCTCAATTCCCCTTGCAACCAGCGCATCGCAGATGCTCCTTAACACAGGGGGCGCCTGTGCGTTTAGGGGATTGGCGACAACCGCAACTTTCACTTCCCCCCTTTAGCCTCCACCACAGGTTCTCGCAATCCTTTGAGTTTTTCCGTCATTTGCGCAATAACCCCGCTGGAACAAATGCTTACAACCAAATCAGCCGACAAATCGGTCAAAGCGCGTATAGAGCCCCTGAAAAGAACCAAATCGAAGCGACGCAAACGGGCATAACAGGCCCATACCCGTGCCCAATTGCTGGGTCTTTTTTCCAATCCTCCGCTCTCTGGTTTAAATTCTTCCTCAATTCTTGTCGATTTCTCTCGCACTGTGGCGGGTTTACCATTAGTTCACTCCCCGCCAGCCCTGTTAGCAGGACTTGGAAGTACGGATAGCCTAGCTAGCTCGTATACCCATCTACCAGCAGGACCCGGTCTACACTATAGCAACGATGAAACTCTACGTGGGCAATTTGCCCTTCTCCGCAACTGAAGACGAAATCCGCTCCCTGTTTGAAGACTTTGGAGGGACGGTTGATCTCCATATCCCTCTGGACCGCGAAACAGGCCGTCCTCGCGGGTTCGCATTTGTTACTCTCAGCAGTAAAGAGCAAGGCGAGGCCGCAATTGGCAGTCTTGACGGACAAGATATGGGAGGGAGAGCCCTTCGTATCAGCGAAGCTCAGGAACGCGCTCCCCGCGGCGGTGGCGGCGGTGGCGGCGGCGGAAACTGGGGTGGCGGCGGTGGAGACCGACGTG
>DFWB01000033.1:3625-4566 GCA_002380675.1 Akkermansiaceae bacterium UBA4145 | reverse complement strand
ACGTGGCGGCGGTGGAGACCGACGCGGCGGTGGCGGTGGCGGCAGTCGCCGGGGCCGCAGCAAGCAAGATGGCTTTGGAGACGGATTTTAGCCGCTCTCCCCAAATAGCCTCGAGCCTCAAAGACTCCCTGTCGAACGCGATTTGGCGTTGCAAGCTTGTGTCTTGTAGACGTTGATGTAGCGGCCATGGACGCAGGTGCGACTGATCCCCAACAGCTTTCTGAGCGAATTGCTCACTCGAGTGCTTGGGTGGGATCCGTCAAGGAGGAGATATCCCGGGTTCTCGTAGGCCAGCACGAGCTGGTCGACCGCCTGCTCATAGGCTTATTGTGCAACGGCCATATCCTACTGGAGGGTATGCCGGGACTCGCGAAAACTCTCTCGGTCAAGGCGCTCGCAGGCACCTTGAACCTTGGTTTCGCGCGCCTGCAATTTACTCCCGACCTGCTTCCTGCAGACCTTGTCGGGACCATGATCTACAACCCCAATGAGCAGACCTTCGCCCCTAAGTTAGGACCCGTTTTTGCAAACGTCATCCTGGCTGACGAAATAAATCGGGCACCCGCCAAAGTTCAAAGCGCCCTTCTTGAGGCCATGCAGGAACGGCAGGTGACCCTCGGCGAAACCAGCTATCCCCTACCAACCCCATTTCTAGTTCTCGCAACTCAAAATCCGATTGATCAGGAGGGCACATACCAGCTGCCAGAAGCTCAGCTGGATCGCTTCCTCCTGAAGGTTGCGGTCAGCTATCCAGAAAGAGAAGAAGAACTACTTATACTAGATCGCATGGCATCCACTGCCCCTCTCGAGGAAACCAAGCAGGTTGTAAATGCCGAATCGATACACGCTTCTCGGTGTCTTCTCGATGAGATCTATATCGATCACGCTCTCCGTGAGTATATTGTCGATATCGTCAATGCTACTCGCTACCCAGCCAAGGT
>DFWB01000033.1:0-3237 GCA_002380675.1 Akkermansiaceae bacterium UBA4145 | reverse complement strand
CCCGCGCTCGGGCCTTCATGGATGGACGCTCATTCGTGACGCCGCAGGACATTAAAATCCTCGCTCGCGACGTTCTCAGACATCGCATTCTCCTTTCCTACGAAGCCGAAGCAGAAGATATGAATCCCGAAATGATCATCGAACGGATTCTATCCAAGGTGCCGGTACCATGATTTCCTCAACACCTTTGTTTCCCTCCCTCCAGGAGAGCGCCGATCCGTCGCGGCGTTAAACAGCATTACAACTTTCCGTCCAATGTCTGATTCTGCCGCTGTTGAGGCCACCATGAAAAAGGTGCGGCACCTCGAAATTCGCGCAAAGAAATTGGTAACGGAGACATTCGGCGGCGATTACTATTCCTCCTTCAAGGGGCAGGGCCTCGACTTCAACGAGTTCCGCGAATACCAGCACGGAGACGATGTTCGCTTCCTTGACTGGAACGTTACTGCCCGGACAGGGACTCCCTACATCAGGACTTTCCGGGAGGAGCGGGAGCTCTCAATGGTGATCGCGGTAGACGTCTCAGGATCCACTCACTTCGGCAGCCGAGACCTAAGTAAGATCGAGCTCGCTGCTGAGCTGGCAGCTGTTCTGGGCTTCAGCGCTCACAAAAACGGAGATAAGACCGGACTTCTCCTGTTTGCCAGTGAACCAGTTCTTTATCTTCCTCCTGCAAAAGGCAGCAAACAGATCTTGCGAAGCATAAGGGAGATTCTTACCTCGAAGCCACACACTCCCACGACGAACCTCCCGGCAGCCTGTAAGTTTCTTGTCCGCTCAGTTCGTCGCAGAGCACTGGTATTTCTCATCTCTGATTTTATGGATACTGATCTGGGACAGCCTCTGGCCACCCTAGCCCACAAGCACGAGACGATCGCCCTTCACTTGAGCGACCCCTTGGAAAAGGAACTTCCTGCCGTAGGGAAAGTTAATTTTCGTGGAAGTGAAACCGGACATCTTACAATGGTGAACACCTCCAACTCTAATGTTAGAATGGCCTACATGAAACTATCACGCCGCTATCGGGAGGGCATGCGTCGCCAATTTCGCCGGTATGGGATAGACCATGTCAGCCTTTCCACAACGGAGAACTACCTCCCCTCTTTGCAGCACCTGCTAAAGACGCGGGCTCCTGCCGCTTCATGAGTTACGGCTTCTCCAGCCATCACCTGTTTCCCTGCCTCTCCGAGCCTCCCAAAGTCAATACATGGCAAAAGACCGTGACCGCACTCCATGACATCCCCGACCCTGACAATCTGCTTCCGGGCATCAGGGTCGCGTGGTGGATCTGGGCTTTTACGACGATTGCGATCATCGCTCTTGCGTGGCTGATAAAAACCAAACGCACACAGGCTTCAGGAGTCAGCCATGCCCATGATAATTCCTATCAGTCGTGCAGGGAGGAATTAATTGCATTTCGGGAACAGCTGAGGGGCTTACCCTTAGCTGACGTTGCAACTCGTTGCTCTCTGACTCTGCGAGCCTATATGCGCATTCATATCGATGACCGGGCACTGTATGAGACACATGACGAGTTTCTCCTTCGCCCTGAAGCTCTTGAAAATCTGCCCAGAGGAGCACGGGACAAACTCGCACCCTTTCTATCAAAACTCGCGCTCTGTAAATACGGACCGAGCAAAGCAAACCAAGCCGCGAGTGAGGAAATCATCGAAGAGTCCCTTCAGATCCTGCAAGGACTTGAATCTACCAGAAAACATGACATAGCATGAACGCGTTTCTCGAGCACTTCGGCTTTGAGGACCCGTGGTGGCTTCTCTCTCTGTTGTTTGTCCCGCCCCTTTACTTTCTAAGGAATGTTCCGGGCGCAGATTCAGGGTTCAGCTTTTCCTCTCTGGGGATTCTTTCTTCCATCGGCAAAAGTGTTCGATCCCGCCATGGCGCCTTTACGCCAGCCCTGCTTACTTTCACGGTTGTCTGTTGTTGCATCGCGATGGCACGCCCCCAGTGGCAAAACATCCGCGTGGATCGATCAGCCAGCGGCATTGATATTATAATTGCTCTCGATGTCTCAGAATCCATGAAGACCGAGGATTACTACGAGAAAAATTCCACAGGCACGTTCCGCCAGAGGAAGCAGAGGATCCAGGCTGCAAAGGAAGTGATCAGGCAATTTATCCAGCGTCGCGAGCAAGACCGGATTGGCCTGATTGCTTTTGGGGCCAAGCCCTACTCAGTCTGCCCTCTGACTCTTGACCATGAATGGCTTTCGGAAAGACTAGAGGAACTACGGATTGGAGACCTTGATTCCAATGGGACAGCTATAGGATCTGCAGTTGCTGCCTCGACCACTCGACTTGATTCTCGAAAGTCTAAGAGTAAGATTGTTCTTCTGGTAACAGATGGGGAGAGCAACTCAGGACCGCTTACTCCCATTCAGGCAGCAGATGCTGCAGCCTCTCTGAAGACCCGGATCTACACCGTAGCAATTGGAGCCGAGAACCGAGACCGCTCCGGGAACGACCCCATCCAGATCCGGGAAGAATATGATACTAAAACTCTCAAAGAAATAGCCACAACCAGCGGAGGGCAGTTCTTTCAAGCTTCTGACATGAGTCTTTTACGCAGAACCTTCTCAGACATCGATTCTCTGGAGAAATCCGAAGCAAAGAAAGCCTCTATCATTGAGTCCAAAGAACTCTACCCTTGGTTACTCGGAGCGTCAGTAACCTTAGCCCTTCTCTCCGTGGGATCCCTCGCCCTCACCCGTCCCACCCTGTCGTAATCCTGTGAGATTCATCCTTCCAGAGTATCTACTTCTTCTCCTGGCGCTCCCTCTGTTTATCTTAGGAGCAGTGATCCAAAGGAGAGGAGTCGCGGATCGAGTAAGACTCCTCGTCGGAAAACGTCTACAGCCCTTGCTCTATCACCCTCCCGGCGTCATGCGAGCTTGGGCTGGTCTTTCCTCTCTTATTATTGCGCTCCTTTTGCTGATTGTATCCTTGGCATCTCCGAGCGGAGCCAGCCGGGAGGAGCCGGAAAAGATCGCGGCTCGCAGCATCATGATCGCGATCGATGTCTCTCGGTCAATGTTCGCTACAGATCTACAGCCGAGTCGCTTTCATGCTGCAAAAGCCTCGGCGCTTGAGTTACTCGATCGCTTTTCATCGGAACGGATTGGACTTATTGCCTTCTCGGGCACCGCATGGGTTCAAGCACCCCTTACCCTCGACCACCAAGCACTACGCGATACTCTGGAGCAACTAGACACCCCCACAG
>DFWB01000042.1 GCA_002380675.1 Akkermansiaceae bacterium UBA4145 | reverse complement strand
CGGAAAGCGAGCGGGTTGTCCGAGTCCGGACCTTCAAATTCAATCTTGGAGACGTCGGGGAAGTGGTCTGACATGATATTCAAGGTTGTTCGATGTTCCACACTGCTCTCGCAGCAGGGCTTGGACGCTACAAAGCGCCCTCCCTGCCTGCCAGAAATAAATCGGAGATCTTCCGAGCTAACAGCGTCCTCCATGGATCGGGCTACAACCACCCACAGAATTCTTCTTGCCTCAGAAACCTGATCTTAAGAGAGGCATTGTCAGGTCAATCCGGTCATATTTTGATCCGAACTGCTCAGATACCATGTTCGCACTTATTCGAGCGGACTCATAAATTGTCGGCAATCCACTACCAGGGTGAGTTCCTCCACCGGCCAGATAGAGATTGCGAAACTTAGAGTAGCGGTTGTGCGGCCGCAGATAGAGAAGCTGGTTGAGGGTATGCTTCAGGTTGAACGTCGCACCCATGAAAATTGAGCCATCCTCACGCCAGTTCTGAGGAGTGATCATGCGCTCCTCCACAATCCGTTCGCGAAGATCTTTCATGCCCGTCTGCGCCTCGATCCGGTCCAAGACCTTGTCCCGATAAGCCAATTGCATACCAGGCCAGTCAACTTCATGGCGGGTATTGATTGTAGGCACCAGAACGTAAAGATTGGAGTGTCCTTCAGGTGCTACCAGTGGATCTGTCACTGAGGAGTTTCTCACGTAAACGGACATATCCTCAGAAACGGTCCGCTCTTCCTGAATCTCAGTCACATTTTTCCGGTAGTCATCTGCGAAAAGAATCTGATGATGCGGCTCTGCCTTATAGAGCGTATCGAGACCAAGGTAGAGCATGAAGGTCGAGCAGGAAAACCCCTTCCGGCGCACCTTGTGCTCCGGAACATTATGCCCACTCAACAACTGGGTGACCGCATACCCATAATCCGCATTCAGGATCACCGCGTCGGCCTTGATCACTTCTCCCGATTCAAGAAGCACACCACTGGTTTCCCACCCCTCACTGAGGACCTCTCTGACGGAGGCCTCAAGACGTATCTCCGCTCCGTCTCTCTCCGCAATTTCCGCCATCTTCTCCGAAATTCTGCTGATCCCTCCCTGGACATGATAAATCCCAAATCGATACTCAAGAAAAGCGAGTATGCTGAAGAGTGCCGGACACTTCCATGGAGACATTCCCAGATATTTTGACTGAAAGGTGAATGCGAGTCGCAAGCGCTCATCAGAAAAATACTCTCCCAGCAGCGAAAACACAGAATGCTTGGTTGCAACATAAGGCAAGGCGTCAAGCAGGCACTTCCGAAAGAGATCCCGGAACTTACTGTAGGAAGCCGTCAGACAAGGAACGAGCAAGCGGAACTTCTCCTCTTGATCAGCCATGAAACGATGAAATCCCTCGCTCTCCCCGGGAAATACCCGCTCAATCTCTGCCGCCATTTTCACAGGATCTGAAGTCGTTTCCATCGAGGTCTGCCCCCACTTCAAGCGAGTCATCGGATCTAGCTGAATCAGCTCGAGTTCATCATCCAGATTGCGCCCTGCCTCCCGAAACATTTCCTCAAGGGTAAATTTCTGATGAAGAAACGTCGGTCCAGTATCAAAGGCATAAGGGCCCGCATGCAGACAGGCACTACGTCCTCCGACCTGCCCAGCCTTCTCTACCACTGTGACGCGGTAGCCCCGATGCGCGAGGATCATTGCCGCTGTGATTCCCCCGGGACCAGCTCCAACCACCACTACATGTCTGTCTCCGTTCTTGAGTGAATCAGCCATGATACTGTTCAATTACTTGAAATTCGCAGGACGATAGCCTGTCAGGTCGGGCTCAAAAAGATTGTCGCTCAGTTGGGGGCCCGTCACCACTCGGTCAAATACGATCTGCTGCGAGGATCCATCCCGAAGAGTCAGGTCTATGGATTGCAGGATACCTTTCGCGCTCCCAGTGACGAAGGTAAGAACCCGGACTCCATGGGCCAGCTGTCCTCTGGGCCGAACATTGATCCGGTGATTTCCATTCAGACTTTTCACTCCAAGTAATTCGTATTTTTTCTGGAATTCTTCCCAGTCCCGAGGAAAGCCCCCAGCCAGAATCGCCATGCTATTTTTGCTATTGCCCGCCGGACTTTTCTCATACTGGAGAGACCGGGGTCGCATAATCAGCAACTCATCTTTAACCCGTGTCACAATTGTTCTCGGCGGATTACCAATCTGCCAACGGAATCTCGCACCTGCCCTCCGATCCATCCACAGGACTCCATTCTGACGGATTAAGGATTTAAGGCTGGTCAGTTTCCTTATCTGGGTGAACTCGACTTTGAGCACATCAACCCCGGCATTGGTCGACAGCCAACGTCGCACCACCTGCTCCCCACCGTCCTTGGTATCCGCCATGAGCTTAACTCCCGACATGAGGGATATGAGGATCAGAAGCTGAAATGTAACCCTCTGCATCTTAGGGAACGCTAATCAACTTGATCCCCGCTGTCAGCCGCAGAATTCGAAACCGGATGTACGAGGCAATACCAAGAAGGAAGGAGAATCACTGCAACAAAAGTATTAGCGAGAATTCCTATCGCACAGACTATTCCAAGGCTGGAGAGACCGTCCGCAGAAGCCGTTGCTAGTGACCCAAAACCGACTGCAGAAGAGAGTCCACAAAAGGCCACCGCCTTTCCCATTCTCTTTCGTACTGCCCCAATGTCTCCTCCGCTCCGCCTCAACGCAAAAAGCATGTGAATACTGAAATCGAGGCCGATACCGAACAGAAGTGGAATTCCACAGACATTAAATGAGTTCCACGACAACGGAGTCCAGACCGTGAGAATAACGATCACAGACCCACCGAACAAAAGGGCCAGAAGGGTCAGGAACAGATCCCTCCATGAGCGATAGACCAGAGCCAGTACAGCCGTTAAAAGTACGAGCATTGGCACGAATATCTTCCACAAATCTTCACCGATCCGCTCGTTCAAGGCCGTCCCGAGCGAGGGCAAGCTTGCGACATTGGAATGATCATCACAGATCGCAGTTACCCACTCTCTTTCCCTCGGATTCACCGGTGTCAAGGCCACCACAGCCGCAACCACATCTTCACTTTCCGTTACGATCTGGTCGACAGTCCATTTCGCCAAACTCCCAGCCGGACGGACTGGCTGCTTGCCATCATACTGGTCGAGGTAATGTGTCCACGAATTAATCACCTCACGTGTCAGATCCATCCCTTCCTTCGTGAATCCTGCCTCATCAATCTCTGAGAGAAGACGTGGCCCTTCCTTAATCAGCGCTCTTAGTAGCTTGGCATTCCTGCGTTGATATTCAGGATGCGGCACCCAGGAATCCGGGAGAATAACACTCTCGATCAACCCTGCCTCCTGCGCCTTTGAAGACCTCTGCTTAAAGGCTTGGAGCTGGGTGTGCAGCTCTCCAAAATTCGCGGCAGTGATCACCGCCGGAGTAGTCTGGCTCTCGCCATGCAATTTTTCACGCATCTCATTCCATGCGATCAAGGCTGGGCTCTCCTTCATTCTGAATGGATGGAATTCCGCCTCAATTACTGGCTTCTCAATCATGAGCGCCGAACAGATCGCAGCGAGCGGGACGAGCACAGCAAGAACTCCTGCCGCCCCCTTCCTCATCGAGGAAGGAACCCAGTCGCGAGCACTACCACGAGACCGTTTCCCCGCAAATTGCACCGCGACTGGAGCGAACCCAAACAACATCACCAAGGCCCCAACCAGTATTCCCAAGGCAACAAGATTGCCGAGCTCGGCCAGTCCCGGCAGGGAACTTAAGTTCAGGCTGAGAAAGACCGCAGCAGTTGTCACGGCTGCCCAAGCTATCCCCGGGCCTACCGCCCTTCGAAGCGTTCTGGGAGACCCCGGATTACCAAGAGCCTCCCGATAAAGAACGATGGCGTAGTCTACCGACAGTCCCATCAGAATCGCAGCAAAACCTACACTGATCACACTCAGCTCTCCAAGTGCCAGCTCAGCAATAGTAAGGGTGATAGCGAGAATGCCCATCATCGCTGCCAACAGCCAGATGAGAGGAGTCACCTGCCGATGAACCAAGAAGAACAGGGCAGAGATCAAGACAAGGGTCAGAAGAACTGAAATGGTCATATCTCGCTCCATCCCAGCTCCAACCTCTGACATGAAAGCCGGCGTTCCGGTATATCCAACCTCCACCTCCATATCCTTCGCTCCTTTTCCATTCCACTCCTTAAGCCATTGGCTTGCCAAAATTTGAACTTTGTCCAACCAGCCTCTTACCTCCCTGTAATCCGAAAAATCAACCCCGCTCCCCTCCACGTAAAGAATTTCGAACTTACCGGATGATGACCTCATCGGATCGAGAGAAGGGGCACCTTCTCCTTCAGGATTGGATCCGAACTGCGAAAGCTGGAGGGGGTCGTAACTCCTCAAGAGAGCGCTCTCCGTATCAAAGGCATCATTGATCTCTTCCAGCGACTCCTCGAGGGTTTCCCTTGATTGTGGGGAGACCAGCCGGCTCTCCAGAAGAGCCAGACGCTCAGGAGACCCGTTGAACCAAGCCCAGGCGACAAGTGGTCCGCCCTCCGCAACGATTCTTTCCATGTCAACCTCCCGGAACACATCTGCAATGAAGACCTTCTGCTGACTGAGCGTACTTGCCAAAGAGGCCGTTGCCTCACTAACAGCTCTAGCGGAACGCCCATCTAAAGTGATGATCAACTGCGCGTCTCTGCTGAAATACCTGCTGATCTGCTCTAAGCCTCGTGCTTCTGGAAGGTCCTGGGGAAGCAATTCAAAAACATCCGATGAGAAGCGAACACGCACTATCGCGAGAACCGCCATGACCGAAATAAGAATAACGATCGCTGCAGGAAGAACTCTTTTCATGCCCCGCCTTGATTGAGGTCACCCCGGAGATTAGATATAAGGCGGGACAACCGGTGCCGTGTATGCCGCTGGACCAGGATACATGGAACATTTGAGATAAAGGCGTATCCCGTAATAACAATTGCCGCCAGAGGCCACGGATTCCAAAGGAGTGCTACGAGCACACAGGGAATCTGGATGTGGTGAGCTAATTCACCACGACAGGTTTCCATTCGGAAACGAGAGATATATTCCAAGTCCCTACCCGCGAGAGATTTTTTCGCAAATCCGCCAAGCCAAGGAGCGCCGTCAGGCAACAGATCCTTCCAGAGGCGTATCGCAAGACAACGCTCGTAGAGCTGCCCTCCCATTTCCCATTTCCGCTCACGGAACAAATACGATTCCGGGCGGAACATGTCTCCCTCCTTACGCGTAAGAAGCCATGAGGGCACTACATGGCATATCGGTATCACGGTCAGGTTGAGAACCACGATCATGACATTTGGAATCTCAAGAAACATCACGCCCTTTCCACTGAACTGTTCCTCCTTGTTTCTTCCTCCTCACAGCTTGAAAGAACACGACCTGATAGAATAGGAGACCCACAGGAAATACTAAGGCTGCCAGAATGGAATACCTCCCGGAAGCCCGGAACAAATACACACACTGAAGAGCCCAAAGGACATACAGAGACCCCATCACAACCGCGAGAGGTGGAGCGGCCAAAGTCCCGAAGCACAGGGGTATAGCGGACATGAAGAGGCCGGACATCCATACGGAAATCCCCAGAAGGGCCGCCTTGGGAGTATTGGCCGCCCCGGAGACCGTTCCTTTACTCCATCCCGCTATCAGGTCGCGGACTCCTCCGGGAAACATCCTCATGGAAATGGTATCTTTACCGAGCCAGCAGGAGCGCTCTACGCCGGCAGAGGCGAAACATCGCGAAAGTTGAAAGTTCTCCAGTATGTCACCCTTGACCTGAGAGTGCCCACCAACGAGATCATAGTCCTTCCTTGAAACCAGCATGACTTGTCCGAACAAGCCGATATCCCGGGCAGATGCACCCTTCGCCGTAAAAGCATTCATCCCGAGAATCATTGTGACATTGAAGAAAGCTGACAATTGCTCATAGAGCGACCGAATCTCATGGTAAGGACAGACTGAATGGACCTTGGGCTCTCCTTCTGCTAATCCCATGACCCTCTCGAAACCACCTTTCACAAATCTGGTATCGGCATCAACAAAAAGGAGCCAGTCCCCGGTTGCTACCTCTGCTCCCTGCTGGCAGGCCCAGGGCTTACCCAGCCACCCAGATGGAGGAATTTCTCCGGAGAGGACACGGGCCCCGAGCTCCCGCGCGACCGCTTCTGTCTGATCTTCTGATTGATCGTCTACCACGATTATTTCGTGGACTCTGCTTCCCTGTAGAGACTCCAGGAGAACCTTGATGTTCGCCTCTTCGTTACGAGCTGGAATCACAATCGATATTCGCGGGACGGTGTGGACACCTCCCGGAACGGACGGAACCCGCCGAAACCGGACGAAGAGACTCCATGAGACCACCCAAGAGAGAAAGCTCAACCCGGTGACAATCCAAAGCGCAGCCTCCATCACAAAAAGGAAAACCGATAATCCAACTCAGGAGCGATACTTTTCCTCGGAAGAAACCACCCTATCGGACACTTTCTGCCCACAGAGGATCGCCATCGGCATTCCTCCGCCCGGATTGACACTTCCCCCGGTAAAAAAGAGATTACGATACTTGCTGGACTGCTTCGGAGCCTTGAAGCCCTTGTTCAATTTCCAGTCAGTGACAACTCCATATATGGAACCCTGGTTGGAGTTGTATAGCTCCTCGATATCAACGGGTGTAAGCAGGTCTTCTACCACTGTGTGCTTTCGGAGGTTTTCAAGACCCATCCTCTCGAGCTTATCAATTACCCGCTCCTTAAGCCTCATATAATCCTCCACGGTGTGCGGGTTCTCCGGATCGATTGGCGGTATATGCGGAAGGATCTTCAGGTTGTCATGACCCTCTGGAGCTTTGCTTGGATCGGTTCGAGTCGGTGCAACGAGATAAATGGTGGGATCCTCCGGGAGTTTTCCCTCCTGGAAAACCGAATTAAAATGATCACTCTGTTTCTGCGAATAAAAGAAGTTGTGATGAGCCAGTTCCGGGTAGATACGATCTGTCCCAAGGTGGAGAACAAGCCCGGAGCAGGCTGGCTTGAAACGCTCCAGCTTCTTCATGAAAGCTGGCGGCTCACTCAGGAGTCGGCGATATGCAGGCAGGACTTCCATGTTGCAGACCACGTAATCAGCGCTGAGCTCTTCGCCCCCCTCAAGGGTCACTCCACTCACGGACCGTCCCCCTGCTCGATTAATCTTACACACTTCCTTACCCAGTCGCAGTCCGATCCCAAGCTCACGAACGAGACGCTCGAGTCCTCGTGCGAGATTATACATTCCACCTTTTACATACCAGAGCCCGTAGTCGAACTGGATCACCGGCATCATGTTCATGTAGCCGGGGGCATCATGAGCCGAGGAGCCCACATATTTGATGAAGTATTCGAATATTCTTCTCAGGTATTCGTCATCAAAGTGATCGGCAATGGAGCCCGCCATGCTGTTTCGATGGTCCATCTGGAACAACAGTTTGCGCCACCCATAGTGACGAATGAACTCCCACACATTATCCAGTCCCTTGCTAAAATAGCCTTCATCAACGAGATCGTATTGACCCCGTGCATAGGTCATGAACTCTTGGAATTGCCGCCAGTGGTGCTCCCCATTCCCTGGCAATTTGCCTAACTCCGCACGCATGAGCTTCGGGTTCTCCTCAAGATCAAGAGTCGTTCCATCCTCAAAAAAGTTGCGCCAATGAGGACTCACCGACTCTAATTCGACGTAGTCTTCCATTTTTCTTCCGGCTCGCTCGAACAGGCTTCGAAAGAGATGAGGCAGCGTGAAAATGGATGGCCCCAGATCAAAACCAAAACCTTC
>DFWB01000363.1 GCA_002380675.1 Akkermansiaceae bacterium UBA4145 | reverse complement strand
AGCGCTTAGAGCTTTTCGCCGACCTTTCCCCTCCTGCTCAGACACCCTGAGCGAAATCGCTCCTCGGAGGCGTCAACAATCTAGAAAACTGCTCGGTCTTCTCCCACGATCTGGATCTCCGTTTCAAGATTGATACCTCGCTGGTCCTTTGCCTCTAGCCGAATCTCCTCAATGAGCTGAAGAACATCTTCTGCATCGGCCTTTCCTCGATTAACAATGAAATTTCCATGCTCGTGAGAGACCTCCGCCATACCAACACTCCTTCCCTTGAGCCCCATTTCATCGATAAGCTTACCCGCCCCAATTTCGTCTGGATTCTTGAAAATACACCCAGCACTTGCCGCAAGCGGCTGGCTCTGCCGGCGATGGATTTTTGATTCTACCATTTTCTCTCTGATCTCATCGCGGCTCGATGCCTCTCCCCGGAAAACTGCGCTCAGCGCATAGCTCTGGTGCAGCTCCGGAACGTTGCGGTATTGGGCCTCAATCTCCTCGCGCGTGCGGGTTCTGATCTCTCCATCCTGGTCCAGAAAGGTAACGCTAACCACCTGGTCAAAAGTCTCCCATCCCATCGCTCCCGCATTCATGCGCAGCCCTCCCCCGACATTACCAGGAATACCCTCCATCCATGCGAAGTCTCCTAATCCCGCGTCTTCTGCAAAACTAGCAACCTTTTTGAATCGCACACCAGCGCCCGCAGTAAGGAGATTTCCCCTCACTCTCAACTCCCCAAACTCTCCCTTCGAAGGATGAATCACTGCTCCGCGGATTCCTCCATCTCTGACAAGGAGATTGGAACCTCGCCCTACGACCCGGACAGGAACCCCTCTTTCCTTGAAAAAATTAACTGCACCAGCAAAAGCACTAAAGGTTCTGGGCTCAATCCAGAACTGCGCCGGTCCTCCAACAAGCATCGTCGTATGACGACGCATCGACTCATAAAGTTTTATGTCGATGTCGGACTCAGCAAACTCACCTTTCAGCAGATCAACCAGCTGGAGATCCGCTGAAATCCTTTTTCCCGCCTCATGGACATTCCCTGCTCCAAGGGTAAGAAGAAGATCTCCCGCCTTTAATGCATTCCCTACTACGTGATGAACGGTTGATAGATCCTCGTGATAAACACATTTGGTGGACCCGTACTTCTCCACAGCCTCAAGAATTGTCATGCCGCTAATCCCCTCGATGGGATTCTCGCTGGCAGCATAGATCCCCGTTACAAACACGAGGTCCGCTCCTTGGAGCGCTTTGCCAAACTCTGCGGCAAGGCGCTCTGTCCGCGAGTAACGATGCGGCTGGAACAGGGCGACAATGCGATTGGGCTCAAGGGAACGGGCTGTTTGAAGCGTGGCCGTTATCTCGGTTGGGTGGTGCCCATAGTCATCAATCACATGAAAGCGAGGCGAGAGATAGACCGACTCGAACCGCCGCTTGGCACCCGCAAAGGAAGAGAGCGCGCGGGTCACACAGCTGAAATCAACTTGGAGATCATCTGCGAGCGCGATAGCAGCAAGAGCGTTTAAGACGTTATGTCGGCCCGGAATCCCGAGCTCAACTCTACCCATCTCCTCACCGCGGCGAAAAACGGTAAATGCTATCACCCCTCGACCCTCCACTAAATCAACAGCCGTATAATCTGCGTCACTCCATCCGTAGGAAAGCCCACCTTCGTATTGGCTGCACAGTTCATAGGCTGCGGAATCCTCTCGACAATAGATCGCCTTCCCTGAGGTTTGCTCGAGCAACGTCCGAAAAACCCCGACAATCTGCTGGAGTCCCTGATAGTAATCAAGGTGCTCTTCTTCGATATTAAGCACGACGGCATATGCCGGCCGGTACAAATCGAGAGTTCCGTCACTTTCATCTCCTTCAGCAACCAGATATTCACTACCTTCGTCCCAATGTGCATTTGCTCCTAGGACAGGAATCTCTGCACCGACGTAATGGGATACCGCAGCCCCCGCATTGTTCAGAACGTGCGCACACATTGCTGACGTTGTCGTCTTCCCGTGGGTCCCGGCAACCAGCACACCTTTCCGGGTATGCAGAATCGCGGCCAGACATTCTGCGCGGCGAAGACAAGGCACCTCAGTTCTTCGAGCTTCGACTAGAGCCACATTATCAGGCTTGATTGCCGAGGAGTAAACAACAGCATCGACACCCGACACCGCTGCCCCTGAGTGAGGAGACGAGAACTTTAGCCCCAGGCCTTGCAGCCGCTCAATCTCCCCACTTGTTACGCGATCAGAACCACTAACGTCATGCCCCATCTCAAGAAGGAGGGCTGCAATACCACTCATCCCCGACCCCGCTACGCCTAGCAGGTGTATGCGCAGGGGATTGGTTTGATCGAGAAGACGCTGGCTAATCCCGTCAATCATGTTCGACAGCCGTCATGGTGAGCATGAATTGCTTCGCCGAAAAGCCTCAATACCCGGATTACCCAGCCTTCTGAGTCGTCTCCAGTGTATCACATATCCTTTCAGCAGCATCTGCAATAGATAACGAATCCGCAGCCTGCCTCATCGACTTCAGCCTCGAAGGATCCCCCAAAATTTCTCCAACCACCCCTGATAAATCTGCAGCATTCATGGTAGACTCCGGGACTACCACTGATGCCCCCGCCTCCTCAAAACACCGAGCATTGAATGTCTGGTGATCGTCCGCAGCATGGGGATACGGTATTAATATCGACGGAAGAGCAAGCGCTGCCAACTCGCTCAGGCTTGCCCCTCCTGAGCGACTGATAACCAGAGTACTCGCAGCGTAGGCAGCAGGCATATCATCACAAAACCCAAGCACTACATGACCCTCTCGGCTTCCAACAAGCCCCTTTACCCTCTCCTCATCCTGACGACCAGCCACGTGCAACCATTGCACTCCCTCACCCAGAATCTCAGCCAGTTGCACCACAAGGGTATTCAAGAACTTTGCACCCTGACTACCTCCGAAACAAAGCACTACCGGCTGGTCCGGCTTGAGTCCAAACCTGACTCTTGCCTCTTTCTCCTCAGGTAAATTGCAAAACTCACTACGGATGGGAGTTCCAGTCACATGGACCTCGCTCGATTCAAAATATCCTCGAGCAGCCTCAAGCCCGAGCAGAACCCTGTTACACCATCTTGCCCCAAGCCGATTCGCCTTGCCAGGTAGCGCATTAGAGTCATGCAGCGCGGTCAGTAACTCCATTTTCCTCGCAGCATAAATTGGAGGCAGGGAAGTAAACCCACCCATTCCCAGCACAACGTCAACCTGATGATCCTTAAAGATTCTCCGTGATTGCATGACGGTCCTCCATAACTTTACAAGGAATGGAATGATTCGGAATGATAGAGTGGGAGGTTTGGCAATCGCCGCAACGCTGACAAAATCGAGAGACCCATATTTTGCTGACGCGTCAGCATCTACCCTCTTCCGTGAGATTAAGAGCAGCACCTTGTGACCCCTTCTTCGCGATTCTTCAGCAACAGCAATCCCAGGAAAAAGATGCCCCCCAGTTCCCCCGCAGGCGATAACGATAGAAAGTTTACGAGACACAGCGTTTACTCCTTGGACCCCATAAGACGCGGGAGAAAAAGCCAGCCTTTTATGAGCTATATTTTCAAGGCCAGCTGCCTTTCCCTTATCACCGGCAACTCCTTCCGACTGATGTGATCAGAGCGCCGATGCAAACTGATGAGGAGGCCTATCGCAATCAGGGTAAAAACCAGATTCGTCCCGCCATAGCTGACAAAAGGCAACGGGAGACCGGTGTTGGGCAGGACACTGGTAGCAACTCCTATATTCATTAATGCGGGAATGGTCACTACTACCGTAAGACCAATTCCAAGGAGCCTCCCGAAAAGATCGGGCGCATGCAAAGCAATTGATATCCCACAAGTGCTGATAAGGACAAAACAAAACACGATCCCAAGAGTACAGAGGAGCCCGAGCTCCTCCCCCGCTACAGGAAAGATGAAATCGGTATGAGCCTCCGGAAGATAGCCATGCTTTTCGGCGCCGTTCCCAAGTCCGGCCCCAAAAAGACCTCCAGACGCTAAGGCTAACTTGGACCGGTACTGCTGGTAGCCGGCCTTTCGCTGGACATCTGGATCATCAAGATTCAGAAGCGCTTCAAACTTCATCCTTCGGTAAGGATCACTCTCAACCGCAGTATATAATCCGACAATTCCAACCACGGTAACAAGGCAAAGCAACGACATGCGCGTCCCCGCAGCAAACATGACGAGAAAACCCGCGCCACCAAGCGCAACTGCTGTTCCCATATCCTTTTCGAAGAAAATGAGCGCTACCGGAATTCCAAGTACGAGCCCCGGCATGAGAAACCCTTTCACCAATGATTTAGCCTCTGCCCGATACTGGGCAAACCATGCTGCAAGGGCTACTATAACCAGGAGCTTGGCAACCTCAGAGGGTTGAAAGCGCCCGATCACAGGCGCCCAGATCCAGCGAGCCTCTCCCTTTACCACGACTTGGACGCCCGGAATATAACACAGCGCCAGTAACGCACATCCGAGAGCAAGCAATGGCATCCATATCCTTCGGAGAATCCTGTAATCAAGACATCCAGCCATGAGAGCCATCACCAGACCAACTCCCGCAAAAATGCCCTGCCGCTTTACGAGAAGGTAGGGATCATCATCGACTCCGTGAACCCATGCGCTGGTGCTTGCCAACATCACGAGTCCGAGAGCCACCAGAGTGACTACGGAAATACAGAGGATTATGGCAGCACGACGACCCATAAAATGAACCTAGTAGATCCTACCGCTAACGAACCGGAATCCTTAGCTTCATATTCACCTGAAGCTTCCGGGCATCTTCGATTTTATTGGTCTCGAGAAGGCTCTGAACAGGGATCTTGAAAAGCTTCGCAATCTTCCATGCTGTATCCCCACTTTTCACCGCATAGGTCCTGAAGGGAGCATTATCTTCAGGCACAGGGATGGCACGGGGCACGGAGACCTCTGGACCGGAAAGCACGTCCAAATCCTGTCGAACCGGCAGGGTGATCATCACTTTTTCATCCTTGGCCCCTGAATCCCCTAATTCGCCGCTCTCGTTAGAAGAGCCCACGATTCTCGCAGCCGCAGAAGGGCCCGAGTCAGAATCATCAGCCGGAAGGGGTTCAGCAGCGACCTTCCGGGTAACTGGAATTCGGAGAATTGCACCCGGGTCGAGCCCCTTACTCCCATTCAGATCCCTCAACTCCTGTACATCTACGCTCTTGAGTTGGGCAATCCGATCATAGGTATCCCCTGTCGAGACAAAGTAAAACGTCTCACCACTCTTTGCAGCCTGCTGTGAACCCGTAACAGACGAAGCGGTAGATACCGCCTCCTCGTTGGACTCCTCAGGAGCTACTACCACATCATCAGCTGTAACTCGGTTATGAATAAAAATGGCCGCTATAGCTGCGACATGAAGAATAAGAATAACAAAGAGTGCTCTTGCGACACCGAGATTGGGAACCTCCGATGCCAGGTCCGCGCTGGCCGCGACCCTTTGTCTTTTTCGACGAGAAACCTTCGAATGAAAAACGAAGAGTCCTCCCTCCCCGGCAGCGATTCTTTTTTTCTGTAGCAATTGTTTTTTCATGTGGGTGTTTGTTGTCAGATGAAATGGGCCCTTACTTCAGGGCATGGACTATTTTTCGGTAGGTATCACCTCGCTCTTCGTAGCCTGAAAACATGTCGAAGGAGGAAGTACCCGGAGAAAAGAGGACTGTTCCTCCCGGCTCAGAGGCCTCTCTTGCATACTGAACCGCCTCTTTCAGTGACTCCGCGTTCACAGTTCGGACCGCCGGAGAAAAGGTATCTAGTAAGCTACTTCGAATCTCACCGAATACCACTATTTGGCTGACTCTCCCCTCCAAAGCAGGGAGGAGTGGAGTGTAATCGAGCCCTTTCTCTTTTCCACCCGCAATCAGAACCGTAGGGCGAGACTGAGATCGGATTGCAGCCTCGAGAGCATGCAGATTAGTTGCCTTCGAATCATTGATATACTCAACTCCATCAAGGGTTCTGACTAGTTCGCAACGATGAAGAGGAGGAGCATACTCCTCAAGCCCCGCTAATGCAGCTTTTGGCATAATATTGACAGCCTCGACTGCAGCAAGGGCCGCCATCACATTTTCAGCATTGTGCAGACCACGTAATCGCGTTTCCCCGAGATCAAGGATCTTCGCTCCCTGACAGAGAATCTCAGACCCATGGAGAGCATAATCAGCATCCGATTCCGTCGCGGAAAAACTGATGCGGGAGGCACTGACCTTTCCGACCTCTTCTCCAAAACGAACTACAGCGGCATCATCTTCACGTTGATTCTTAAAGATTCGTAGCTTTGCTTCACGATATTCATCCACGCTTCGATAGCGGTCCATGTGGTCCGGAGAAAAATTTAACCAGACCGCAACATCAGGCCTGAATGTCCTGATGGTCTCAAGTTGGAATGATGACAACTCAAGAGAGACCGCCTCCGGAGGGTTCGCCTCAATAACTACATCTGATAACGGGCGTCCGTAATTGCCGCAAGCCTCACAGCTCTTTCCCCCAACTTCCATCATTCTCTGAACCAGCTCGGTGGTCGTGGTTTTTCCATTTGTTCCCGTAATCCCGATGACCAACCCGTCAAAATAACGAGATGCAAATTCAGTTTCTCCGATAAATTCTCCCGCGCCCTTGGCAAACGAACTAGCGAATTGCCCCCCTGTCTCAATTCCCGGACTGATAACCACGACATCAGCAATGCAGGCCTTCCCTGTTTCCTCGGTTGCCAGTGGATGGCATCGAACTAAACTCCTCAACCCATCGAAAACCTCTTCAGGGCCAGCATCATATACAACAACATCTCCCCCGTGGTGCAGGGCTAGATCGGCTGCAGCTCGCCCACTACGGCCCGCTCCCAAAACTGCAACTCTTTTTCCTGTGAGATTCATTCTTCAGAGAACTTTAAGGAGCCCCAGTCCAGCCATCGCAAGCAAGATGGATACGATCCAGAAGCGAATGATCACCTGACTTTCGTGCCATCCCCGCAATTCGAAGTGATGATGAATCGGGGCCATTGCGAAGATGCGTTTACCCCGGAGCTTGAAACTCCCAACCTGAAGGATCACCGAGAGAGCCTCAGCAACGAACACTCCTCCAATCACCACGAGTAACAATTCTTGTTTAGTACATATCGCTGCTGTTCCCAGAGCTCCACCAATCGCCAAAGATCCTGTATCGCCCATGAACACCTTAGCCGGATGACAATTCCACCAGAGAAAGCCCATTCCGGAACCCACCAGGGCCATCAAAACAATACTGAGCTCTCCAAGAAGCGGATGAAATGGGATATGCAGATACTCCAGTCCCACTATACGACCCGCTAGGTAAGCTACCACCGCATACGCTAGAGAAACCGTCACCGTGCACCCAGTCGCAAGACCATCAAGGCCATCAGTAAGGTTCACCGCGTTGGAGCAACCCGTAATGATCAGCATAAAAAATGGAATCGCGAACCACGACAGGTTGATCAATGGGGTTCTAACAAGAGGAAATCCGACTTCACTGAACCGGAAGGGCTCTACTTCAGCCCCCTCGGCCTCCAACCCTGCATCAGGGCTTCCGCCGTCAGACACCTCAAGCAGGAATCCCTGACGTTGCTCAAGAGCCTGACTATCAGTAAGCCCAATCCCGGACACCTCCGGCTTAAACAAAAGAAAGCAAGCTGCCAGAAGCCCGATAAGAAGCTGCCAGAAAAGCTTCTGACGCGGACTTATCCCCGCCGAATTTTTTCGAACTACCTTGTTATAATCATCGATAAAACCCAACAACCCAAGCGCAAGCATGACGCAACAGGTAACCGCCACAAACGGGTTGAAGGCTCGCCCGCAGAGAACCACCGAGGTCACTACTGCCCCAATGATTAGAATTCCTCCCATTGTAGGCGTCCCCGCCTTGTCCCCGTGTAGCTCTGCTAGCTTGTGGACCTCCTCTGCGCTCCGAATCGGCTGCCCCACCTTAAGTGAAATTAGCTTTCGTATAACTACGGGGCCAAAGAGATAGATCAGAACGAAGGACAACAGAGTGGCCAGGCCCGCTCTTACGGTGATATACTGAAGGATATTCAGAAAGCTAAAGGCGTCTGCCCAGTCCGCACCAGAAATGCGAGCTTGCTCCCATTGTTCGTAAATCCAGTAGAGCATCAGTTTGTCGTTGGGGGAAAGACTTCGTTCATCACTCGCTCGACGGCAGCCTTACGACTTCCCTTGAAGAGCACCGTATCGCCAGCCCGCAGAGTTCCCTTTAACCAATTAGCGGCATCCTCATACCTGTCGAAATGTTCCACCACTGATCCACCTGCCCGCCTCGCTCCTTCCGCGATCCGAGCTGCCTCGATCCCCACGCTTATTACTTGCAACTGATTCCTCGCAGCATGCTCACCGATCTGAAGGTGCATCTCTTCAGCAAATCGACCCAACTCTCCCATCATTCCCAGAACAACAGTCCGGCTACTCCCGTTCAGGGCTGGAAGATCGGCCACTACCCCAATGGCCGCCCTTACGGAATCAGGGTTTGCGTTATAAGTGTCATCAAAGATGGATATCCCCTCTCTCTCAAAGCGCCGAAGTCTGCCGCCCGTCAGCTCTGCACCTTGTAGACCACGGGAAATTTCAGCAGCTGACAACCCGAGAGCCCAGCCCGCCCCAGCCGCCAGCAAGGCATTGTTTACCATGTGCCTGCCCGCGACCTTCAACTGAACCTCGGAGCTACGCTCCTCATCGATCACAAGATTGAAGGAAGATCCTCCTTCGCTACTGCTCAGCGATTCGGCCCTGATCACTCCTCGACCATTTCCTACCGCTATCGCTCTGGCTGGAGTCCGGGAGGCGAAATAATCTGCGAACTCGCACCCCACGGTAAGAAGCAGCGTGCCCACTTCCGGAAGAGCTCTGCCCAAGGCTCCCTTCTCCTCCGCAATGGCCTCCCTGCTACCCAAGAACTCGATATGCGCATGCCCGACATTCGTGATGATTCCGATCTGAGGCTGCGCGATCTCACACAATGGCGCAATTTCTCCCGGGTGGTTCATCCCCATCTCAAGCACGAGGACTTCATCCTCATCATCAGCCTCCAGCAGGGTCAGCGGCAAGCCAATGTGATTATTCAAATTACCGCGGGTAGCATGAACTGCATATCTTTGACCAACAACGGAGGCGCAAAAATCTTTCGTGCTTGTCTTGCCATTAGAGCCGGTAATCCCAATGACAATTACCTCTAACTGCCTACGATACCACTTAGCCAGCTTCTGCAGTGCGATAAGCGTATCCTCGACCTTGATCAACGGAACCTTCCCAGCTTCAAGAAGCTCCAGATTACTGCTACTCACAACTAATCCTGCAGCCCCTTTACTCACCGCCTCCTCAAGGAATTGATGTCCGTCGAAATTATCACCGCTGAGAGCAAAATAGAGGGCTCCAGGCGTGAGAGTGCGCGTATCAGTTGAGACTCCTGACTCAACCATGAGATCATTTCGCCCCGCGACAAGATCACCCCCCATCGCTTCAGACAGCGTTTTGACAGAGTAGCTATTCATACACGATCCTCCCCCCTTGCCTTCCGGCGTGCATCCATTGCAGTGCGAGCCTCTTTCCGATCATCAAAGAGCATCCGGCTACCATCAAACTCCTGATAATCCTCATGCCCTTTTCCTGCGATCAATACAATATCTCCTCCTCGCGCTTCCTGTATTGCAGCACGAATTGCTTCTCCTCGATCAACAATCCGCTCGTAAATAGCGCCAGACATTCCCTCTTCGATATTGCCGATAATCCTCTCTGGGTCTTCCGAACGCGGGTTGTCGGACGTCACAACGCAGTAGTCGCTATGACGCGATGCCACCGCACCCATCAAGGGTCGTTTTTCCCTGTCACGATCTCCCCCACACCCGAAAACCGTTATTAACCTCCTCGGGTCAAGACCACGCAAGGATCGGCAGACATTCTGAAGCGCGTCTGGCGTATGGGCATAATCTACAAAAACTGTAGCGCCGTCCATCGAGCCGACACATTCCATTCTTCCCGGAACCTGAGGCGCATTGGCTAGAGCTGAAATTCCCTCCCGAAGGGGAATCTTCAATGCCACCGCGGAAGCAAGTGCACCAAGCGCATTATAGACATTGAAACGCCCAATGAGAGGCAGCCTGACAAGGTATGATTTGCCTTTCGCAAAAAGCTGGAACTGAGTCTCCTGGGAGGTCTGCTGTACATTCCCCGCGCGGAAATCAGACTCAACGGCAAAACCGTAAGAGAGCACAGTCATTTTCTCTCTGAATTCTCTAATGAGGGCTTCTCCGTAAGGATCATCTCCATTGATGACCGCTACCGGATTTTTCTCTGTCGCAGTTTCCACTGCACCCTCAAAAAGGCGCCGTTTGGAACCAAAATATTTTTCCATCGACCCATGGTAATCAAGGTGGTCCTGGGTCAGATTTGTAAAAACGGCGACATCAAATGCAATCGCGTCTGCCCGTCTCTGATCAAGACCCTGTGAGGAAACTTCAAGAGCCACTCCGGGGCAGCCATTGTTACGAATTCGCGCGAGAAGGCCTTGAAGAACCAACGCTCCCGGGGTTGTAAAATCGGCTTGCTCCTGTGTAAGGCCATCATCAGAAACCACGGTCCCTATAAGGCCTGCCCGGTGCATCGTATGTTTCATGATCCAGTGCACTAGAAAGGCGGTAGTGGTTTTACCATTTGTTCCGGTAACCCCGACGACGCGCAGATCCTCAGAGGGGTTTCCATTCCAGTCACTCGACAAGACACTCAGGGCATGGCGCGAGTCCGGGACCAGGACGGAACTGACTCCCTCTGGCAAACTATCATGGACTGAACGTTCAACCACTACTCCAGCAGCGCCGCGCTCGATAGCTGCATCGACAAAATCATGACCATCCGAAGTGATTCCCTTTACCGCTATAAAGAGGTCTCCCGGCTGCACTTTTCGGCTATCATCCTGCAAGCCCAATATCTCACGATCCAACGACCCGACAACAGATGCGCGAGGCAGGATGGCTATCAATTCTCGCAGGATCATAGCCAATTAATTTCTAGTTGAGGCGAGGGTTTCCTCCACTGCCTCGGTAGGGGCGATATTCAGATACGCTGCAGTGCGGGCTGCGATCCGTTGAAAGATAGGGGCGGCTACCGAACCTCCTCCGATCTTGATCTCATCAGAGCGGGGATCATGGATGACGACAACGCAGGCAAATGCCGGGTCATCCCGGGGCATAAATCCTGCGAAAGACACGGCATAGCGATCAGAAAGATACGCCCCGTCTTTGTATATACGCGCTGTTCCAGTCTTACCGCCCACGAGATACCCCGGGACGGAGGCTAACTTACCAGTATTCCCCTTCCCGAGAGGATCCACTACTGTTTCCAAAGCCCTGCACATCTTCCGAGCTGTAGATACTGAAACAACCCTCTCCACCCTCTCCGGAGGAAATTCTCTTACTATAGTTCCATCATTAGCGAGCAGGGCTTTAACAAGACGAGGCTTCATTCTCACCCCTTCATTCGCAATGGTCGCATATGCGCAGGCAATCTGGAGAGGGGTGACCACCACTCCATAGCCATAGGTGATCCTCGAGAAATTAATTCCGTTCTCCGGGTCTGCGGTCCAACCACGCTCCTCACCAGGGAGGAGAATCCCAGTTGGTTTGGTAAAACCGAAACGGCGCAGATAGTCCATGTATCGAGAGGTCCCTACCCGCATTCCAATCTTGTAAGCTCCGATGTTACTCGATTTTGCGAGGACCTCCTCCAGCGTGATATTCTGGAAGCCCTTGTAGTCCTTCACATATCCACCCGGTATCCGCATATACCCATTATGGCAAAACATCGGTGTCTGCGGACTCATCAGACCAAGATCGAGGGCCGCAGCCGCGGAAATCACCTTGAGGGTGGATCCTGGCTCATAAACGCCCTGCACTGCATAGTGCATAGCGGATTCACTCATGTTATTACGCAGGTTCAGATTGAAATGAGGCCGGCTTGCGATCGCCAGCACATCTCCTGTTCCAGGCTCAATCATGACCACCGCTCCACACTTGGAGTCAAATTCATCGAGACCCCGATTCAGCTCTTCCTCAACAAAACTCTGAATATGCACATCCAGCGTAAGCTTCGCATCAAACCCTGAACGTGGCGGTTTAAGAATGCCGCCCCCGGGCAGCAGCACCAGACCCGATTGATCCTTCCTCGTAATCTGGTAACCATCTTGCCCTTTAAGGTGAGCCCCAAGCTCTCGTTCGAGCCCTGATTGCCCTACCCCTTCATGATTCACATAGCCAATGGTGTGGGTGGCCATATTGCCATCGCTGTACCACCTCTTGACTGCCTTCTCGAACCGGAATCCGTGGATACAATTACCCCTCAATGTTTCCTCAATTTCATCCGCTTCATCCTCACGCAGATTCCTCGCGATAGTTACATACTCCAACTTAGCACCGAGCTTCTTTTTTAACTCCTGCGGGCTAACCCCGATGGCACGGGCTGTAATCGGAATGAAATGATCCACGTAACGATCGAGGAGCTCACCCTCCGGCAACTCTTCACGCACTTGGTGGGCTCTTCTCTTGAGTAGGCGTCGACGCTCTTTACCCGTAGCTTCAACCCACTCCTTTTGATCAACGAGCTCAGCAAAAGCCACACCGCGAGCCGCTACACCCGGATCACGAAGATGTATCTTGTCAGCGGTAATCTTCGTAACCGGAAGGTTCCTAGCCATGATTCTTCCATTGCGGTCCACGATATACCCAAACTTTCCCGGAAGAACTGTCTTCGCAGTCCGATTCCGAGCCGCCTTGGGTGCAGACGTATCGCGGTCAATCCACTGCAGGTAAATAAGCCGCGCAGACAACCCACTGAAGCCGGACACGATTATCAGGCAGATCAGGAGACCACGGTAATGAATGGGGGATTTCACAGGCTATCAAGATCCACCAACGACGGGGTGGCACCGAGGCGACGCGCGGACGACTGTTGCTGGACAGGAGCTCCTCTCGTCCCTGTGGGATCTGGCTCCCGGGGAATACTTTTCACAGCCTCCAAGGGAATGCTCCGAAGATCTGAGGACATTTGAATCAGTCGATCATTAAGGAGAATGGGATTGAGCTGCTCCTCTAGTCTGACCTCGAGGTTGGTGATATCCAGACGGTGCTGGGAGACTCGGTTCTCAATCCTCTGCAATTCCCGTGCGACCTTGATCTGCTGATTCTTCGTAAAGGCGTGGAACACCCCGGCGCCCGCGATGATCAAGGCTGTCAGAATCAGCAGGACCACCGCTCCTGCTCCAAAATTTTCTCTGACGGCACGCCTCCTGTTCACGAATTACCTACCTTTCTCTTTTCAGCGACGCGCAACTTCGCACTACGGGCTCGCGGATTTGCTTTCACCTCATCGGACCCGGGAATCACGGGCCTCCGAGTAACTAGATCCATGCAGAAATCCGGATTACTCTTCGCCGCAGGCCATTCGGGCCGATCGATCTCGGGCTGACTCCTTGATTTGAAAAATCTCTTCACCATCCGATCTTCAAGGCTGTGGAAGGTAATAACCACGATGCGTCCGCCGGGCTTTAAAAGGGCAGGAGCGGACTCCAGCGCTGCTTCGAGACACTCCATTTCCCGGTTTACTGTCATTCGCAGCGCTTGAAATACTCGAGTCGCTGGATGAATACGGCCTCTCCGGCCTACAACCCGGGACACACAATCTGCAAGGTCGAGAGTATCTCTAAACGGCTTGATCGCTCGACGGCGCACAATTGCCCCCGCAACCGCTCTGGACTTTCGCTCCTCTCCCAGCTCCCAGAAAATCCGAGCGAGTTCAACTTCATCCCACTCGTTTACCACCTCAGCAGCGTCCACTTCTTCACATGGATTCATCCGCATATCCAGAGGCCCCTGAGCTCGAAGTGAAAAACCTCTGTCCGCGCAATCCAATTGATGGGATGAGACACCCAGGTCCATAAGAATTCCATCAACTCCCTCAGGACAGATCATGCGACCCACATTAAGCATTTCGGAAAAGTTGATCTGCTTCAAGACTACCGCATCCCCATACTCCTCGAGCCTCTCCTCTGCATGGCTCAATGCGTTTGGATCCTGATCGAGTCCAATTAATGCAGCTCCCGCCTGAAGAATCTTTGCCGCATGACCAGCTCCACCAAGAGTTGAATCCAGCACCGTCTTCCCGGGTCTCGGCTCAAGATAGTGGATCACTTCTTCCGGCATTACCGGGACATGATCGAAAGAGGAGACTCGTTCTCCACCCATTCGCTCATCTCCTCGCATCGCGAGAGGGGGTGTCTCCAACCCCGGCGCCGCCAACAGATTTGTTGAGCAGCCCGGCAGGCACCACGTCATTGACGGAACCGGGGTTGGAGAAGGCAGGGGCATCAGCAGTTTGTCAGTCTATTGGGTGTTCGATGTAAAGTATTCAGGAAAAATCAACGGACGCGTAGAGATCATCCAGGAGCGCCTCCTCGGCTTGAAGCATTGCCCCATGATCGCGAGGGCTCACTATGTCGAAATTGGTTCCCCGTCCGAAAAGATGAACTGAGCCTCCCGGCTCCAACCCATGCTCCTCGACAAGCTTTCTAGGGATAAGAACTTTGCCCTGATCGTTGATCGTGACCTGCGTGTTGCGGGAATAGAGCAGGCCTTTACGCTGACTCTTGATTCCAGCAGAAAGATCCGAGCGATCGATAGATTCGATCATCGCTGAAAACGCCTCCCCGCTGAGCGCCTTAAGAACTGGCACTTCGAGAGTCCGCCACTTCAACAGGCGCAGAGGCAGAGCCTCCCCTTTGCCCGGACGCCACTCGGAAGGCACCGAGACACGACCCTTTGCATCGAGTTTGAAGTCGAATACTCCTTCGAAGCTATTAGCTGGCAATCCCACCGTGAGAACTGCAGGTCATGCAGTGCACTTTGGTACACCTTAAGGCACATTTAAGTCAATCTAAAATAAATGGCGAAACCCCTTCGCTGGTGCATTTTTAAAGGGTCTAACAGGTCTTCCCTTGCATAAAAACTTATTCAGCCCTCTGCTTTTTTAAAAAAGATGCGCTCTGCTACCCGTGCGCGCCCAAGATCGTCAAATTATTGGTCCTTTAGATCGAAAACAGGCCCGTGGTGTACTGGCCTTGCCCCCTCCCTGAATCCACCCAATAACAAGATCTCCGCCCTGCTCTCTTTTTTGCCCCGGCAACTCGTCCCTACTTCACCTTGAACAGAAGGCGGGCATCCTGCTCCCCTGCTTTCTCTGGATCTGGATACCAGTTCACGTAGAAACCGTGAATGAGCTTCTTTCGCTGCAAGAATTCAATGATTCCAAATTCCGGGTTAGCGGTAGTGATCTGGAATTCGTGATCTCCATAGCGATCTGACTCCAGCGCGAACGCTCTTACTCCTTTGGGAAATTCTTCGGTGAGCACAACGTCGTAATCTTCGAACTTAACCCGGGCTGTTCTTCGCGCACCAACCGCACGAACAGAGATCTCCGTATCCTCCAGTTTGGATTCCGTATCTCGTTTTTCAAGGTCGGCGTCGTCAATCTGCCTGAATAGATCACCCACCAGGATCTTGACGCCGGCTCGCAACTCTCCCTTGCTTTCACCCTTGTCGATCACCTTCGTAGAGATCTCCATCCCATCCTTGGTAAAGACCTTAGTAATCCTGACCTTAACCCCTCCAGTATAGGTAGCGGTGAAGCCAATGGGCTTACGAAGTGGCGGCTCTGCGGTCTCTTTCCCAAAATCTTCAAAGCCATCCTGAGCCATTTTTCGAGATATCCACCTCATTTTTCCTCCCTGCCCCTTCACCTTTTCCTCTAGTACGTAATAAATTTTCAGAGTGCAGCCGCCTACCGAGAGTCGCTTCCGATTCTTTATGAAAAAGAGCTCCGCATCTCCATCTCCTCCAATGACGAATTCAAAATCCCGGGAGTCTGCGAAAGCCAACCAACAGCCAAGATAAGGCTTATCCAAAGTAGCTGGCAGCTCATCGGCACGAGCAAGGCCGAAGGCTCCGAAGGCAATGATGATGAAGCTTGCGAGGCGATTCATGGTGGGACGGTTATCAGCAGCCGAGGCTTTTCACCAGCGCAATTCTGGTCTTTGCTCAACGAGCAATGACCACCGAGGAACTAGCGCAATCAGCTACCAACGACGAGACGCCACCCTCAAACATCTCACCCGAAGTACACTCGCTGTGGCTGGCCAAATCTGGACGATGGAATGAATCTCATGACCTTTGTTCCTCCATCCCTGATCCTGATGGAGCGTGGATACACGCGTATCTTCACCGGGAAGAAGGCGATCTTCAAAATGCGCGCTATTGGTATCACCGGGCGAGGAAAAATGAACCGGACTCAACCCTCAGCCTCGAAGAGGAATGGAAAACTATTGCATCTCATTTCCTTTCCCAATGATTACCAACTCCGCAACTTGAGATGACAGAAAAGAATGTTCGCCGTGCCGCTGTCTCCGCCCTTCGAGCTTGGTCGAAAGGGCACCTATACGCAGATTCTCTCGTGGAGCGTCAAGCGAGGCGTAACCATCTCTCTACCCCTGATCGAGCGCTACTGAATAGCATTCTCTTAGCCGTTCTAAGAAATAGAAGCCTACTCGATCATTGGATCGGCATGCTGCGCAAAGGCAAGCTGGACCACGAAACACGAGACATTCTTCGAGTGGGGATATGCCAGCTTCTCCTTCTCGGAATTCCCGATCATGCCGCAGTCAATGAAACAGTAAATTGCGCTCGCAAACCTGTTCGGGGCCTGATCAATGCTGTCCTCCGACGTGCGGTGGCGGCACGCAAGACACTCTTCTCAGAGAGCGAAAGCCTCCGAGCTTCAATAAGGTTCTCGCATCCCGAATGGCTCTGCAATCGGTGGAGTCAACAGTTTGGCCGTGCTGAGATGGAGTCCCTGCTAGCGTGGAATAATGAACCTGCTCCGGTCATTATCCGCCTCAACACTCTCGCATCTAATCCCCTTGACCCAGCCAAGGAAGATCAGCTCACCTCTCTTGGGCTGGAAAGCTATTATCAACTAGCAGGCCCCCTCCCCCGTGAATGGGCCGAGAGCGGTCAGGTTTACATCCAGGATCCTTCTACCCGGAATGCGGTTGAACTTCTTGATCCTCAACCCGGGGAAACGGTTCTAGATGCCTGTGCAGCACCCGGGGGTAAATCTTCACTTGTAGCTGCAGCCATGAATAACGAAGGGCAGCTTCTCTGCACCGATTCTAGTGAGAAACGGATTCCAAGACTTATTGAAAACCTCGCCAGGCAACAAATAACCAATACTACAACCGAGCAATTCGACTGGACCGAGCCTGCTCCTCAGGTGTGGAAGTCCAAATTTGATCGGATTCTTCTCGACGTGCCATGCTCTAACTCCGGCGTCATGCGGCGCAGAGTCGACGCGCGGTGGCGACTTAAACCTGAGCAACTTCAAGGTCTGCCCGCGACACAACGGCTTATTCTGGAAAACGCTCTTCCGTGCCTGAAACAAGGAGGTCGCCTTGTATACTCTACCTGCTCCCTTGAGCCTGAAGAAAACGAGGAGCTTATCCTGAGTTTCCTCAAGGATTTTCCAGAAGCGTCCTTGCTCGAATCAAAGCAATCTATTCCCTTTAGAGACGGATTTGATGGGTCATACGCCGCTCTCCTGTCTCTGGAGGGAAGTGCCTGATCCCCATTTGGGAATTCCTAGCCCGAATTTCGACTCCCAATTTTCATTCGCCCTACTAGGATCTCCTCGTGCGCAACATTCTCAGTTTGCTCCTGGCTCTGGCCATCCTGCTGTCCACTCTTCTGTTTGGCTGTTTCTATATGAACATCAGTAAAGGAGCGAAGTTTGAGACAAAGAAAAGCGAAGAACGTTCCTCTACGACAGAGTAGCACCAGCAGACTGGCTTCTTCTTTGAATTCACATCGGCCCCAGTCGAGTCAGCAGAGCTGCTGCAATAAAAACGCCCCGAGGGAACCCCGGAGCGCTTGCTTGAAGATCTTCAGAAATCTGATCAGTCGTCCGTAAGGGAAAACGACTCCTCTTTTTCTGGCGGAGGAACGTCATCCTTCGGCTTATCTCGATCACGGCCTCGTCCACCACGGTCTCTCCCACGATCGCCACCACGGTCGCGGCCTCCACCGCCACCACGGCGGCCTCCACCGCCACCACGACGGCCTCCACCGCCCTGCTGTCCATCACCCTCGTCCCTGTCATCGGTCTCACCACGAGCCTCTCTGATAGCGGCGCGCATGCTCATCTTGACTCGACCCTTCTCATCGACTCCGATGCACTTAGCGGTAACCTCATCTCCTGTCTTTACGACATCCTCAGTCTGCTCAACACGACCTTCAGCCAACTCCGAGATATGAATTAATCCATCCTTGCCGGGAAGCACTTCCATGAAGGCACCAAAGGCCATCGTATTGACAATTTTACCGGTATACGTTGCGCCCACCTCTACCTCAGCAAACATATCCTCGATCATCTTCTTGGCACATTCGAGAGATTCAGCCTTTGAGGCATAAATGTGAACAGTGCCATCATCCTCAATATTAATTTCGGCGCCAGACTCAGCCTGAATACCCTTGATGTGCTTGCCTCCGGGACCAATAAGCTCCCCGATTCGTTCCGGATCAATCTTAACGGACTCAATTCGAGGGGCATGCTCGCTAAGCTGTCCAACTTCGGGAATCGCCGCTGTCATAGCCTCTTGCACCTTAGTGCGTCCTTCCTTGGCCATGTGGACGGCATCCTCAAAAATATCAAGGGAGATACCACGCAGCTTCAAGTCGAGCTGGAACCCGGTGATTCCTTCACTGGTTCCACACAGCTTCCAATCCATGTCACCGTAGAAATCCTCGCTGCCAATAATGTCCATAAGCAGCTTGTGATCCTTAAGGTTTCCCTCGTCGTCAAAATCCGTGACAAGCCCAACGGAGATCCCGCTTACAGGACGCTTCAGCGGCACACCTGCCTGAAGAAGGGACATCGTTCCCGAACACACCGTAGCCATGGAAGATGACCCATTGGATTCGAGGACTTCGGAGGTCACCCTGATCGCATACGGAAATTCTTCAACGTCAGGTATGACCGCCTGAATTGAGCGCTCCGAGAGAGCTCCATGACCAATTTCCCGTCTGTTCAAACCTCCAAATCGACCCGACTCTCCAACCGAAAATGGAGGGAAGGAATAATGGAGAATGAACTGCTTGCTGTCCTCGCCGCCAGCGTAGTTGTCGAAATACTGCTTTTCGTCGGCTGGAGCCAGCGTTGTGGTGGCAAGAGCCTGGGTTTCGCCACGGGCGAACAGCGCTGAACCATGGACTCGCGGCAGGATACCCGCCTCAGCAGTAAGCGCACGAAGCTCGCCCACCTTCCGACCATCGGCCCGAACTCCTTTTTCAAGAATACTGATACGGAATGCCTTTTTCTGAATATGCTCGAACGCTTGCTCTATGGCGAAATCTGAGATTTCCGGATCTGCTTCTTTCAAGGCTTCTTCGACCTCGTCCCGAAGAGCGCCAACGGCCTTCGCCCGCTCAACCTTACTGGGCTTGTAGATCGCATCCTCAATTCGGTCACCGGCCACACGATAGCCGATTTCCAGATGCTCTTCCTTGGCAACAGTCACGGTATATTCCCGCTTTTCCTTGCCGCACTGTGCGACCAGTTCCTCCTGCGCCTCGACCAAAGTGGTGACATGCCCCTGTGCGAATCGCAGCGCAGCTATAAAGTCTGCCTCTGGAATCTCATCTGCAGCACCTTCAATCATCACTACGTCCGTCTTATTTCCTACGTAGACCAGATCCAGATCGCTCTCAGCTCTTTCCTCAAATGTCGGATTAACAACCAGTTCACCATCAACCCGCCCCACACGAACCGCTCCGATTGGTCCCGCAAATGGGATATCAGAGATCGCGAGAGCAGCCGAGGCTCCATTCATGGCCACAATATCAGCATCATTGACGCCATCCGCTGCGAAAAGAAGAGCAACGATCTGCGTATCATAGAGATAGCCTTTGGGGAAAAGCGGCCGCAGAGGACGATCCGTCATCCTGCAGGTCAGAATTTCTTTTTCCGTAGGACGCCCCTCTCGCTTAAAATATCCACCCGGGAAAACACCGGCCGCTGCAGCTCTTTCCTTGTATTCAACTGACATGGGGAACCATGTCTGCCCTGCCCTGACTTTCGTCTGCGATACCGCAGTCACAAGAACTACCGTGTCACCGCAGCGGACAGTCACTGCCCCATCTGCAAGTTTTGCTAATTTCCCCGTCTCAATGACAATGGGAGTCTGGCCGACATTGGCCGTTACTGTATTTGTACTCATCTATCTTTTACTTTATTACATCGTGCTGCCTCCCCCCTTTGGGGAGAGCAGCTTCTGGTTATTGAAGCCATTGCTCCCCTAAAAAAATCCAAGGGAGCATCCGGCTGGGTGTGAGAGAGAACCGGAAAGCAAGGACGCCCAAATTTGACAGTTCGGACGAGAGGGTAGATCAGCGACGGAGACCGAGACCGGCCACGATCTTCTGGTAGCGCTCTTCGTTATCCTTTTCCAGGAAATCGAGGAGTTTACGCCGCTGCGCCACAAGGGTCAGCAGACCACGCCGCGAGGAAAAGTCCTTGCGGTGGGAGCCCAGATGATCGGTTAAATGTTTGATGCGCTGACTTAAGAGCGCTATCTGATAGTCCGCACTCCCCGTATCTTTTTCATGGAGGCGGTATTGGTTCGGATCAATTGTCGATTCACTCATTGCTTTCGCACGCTTCAGACTAGTTAACTACCGGCCTGCCCTTTTCGCGGGGAGGCGAAAGAAGAGCAGGTTTTATGGGGATTGCAACACTTATGCACAAGATTGAGGCAATCCACCTCGCCCTTTTTAGTTGCTGGAGCATTTCAGCCTCCCATACCAACGCCGCCTAGTCTGTTGCGACACCAGAGCGCGGAGCTCTGCCGCTGGGGGACTTCCCTTCTGCTGAAGCTAAAGCAGCTCTCCTGTCATATGGGCGCCATCGAAGATCGGCGCTTTATTCACCGGCCTCCACAACTTCCCCCTTGAGGACTCCTACGTAGGGTAAGTTGCGATAGAGACCTTTATAATCAAGGCCATACCCTATCACGAATTCGTCACCAACGTGGAATCCCACATAATCAGCTTCTACCTTGGCAGCCCGCTCCTTGTCCTTGCTCAACAAGACACAGGATTTCACGATTTCAGCACCCTGCTCACGGAGTTTCTCTCCGACCGCATCGAGCGTACGACCAGTATCCAGGATATCATCTATCAAGAGGACGGCGCGCCCCTCCACTCCTGGCAACTTTGAATCGAGGAAGTCGACCTGACCCGAACTTTGTGTCGACCCATGGTAACTCGCTACATTGATGCATTCAATCTCCAGTGGAATTGGCATTCTGCGAAGAAGATCCGCAGTAAATACGAGAGCACCCTTCAGAATCACTATCACCACGAATTGGCGTCCCCTGAACTCTTCGAGAATTCGATCTGCAAGGATGTTGAGGCGTTTCTCAATAACCTCCTCATCAATGAGCACTTTCGCGACGTCTTCGTGCATAAGGACATCCAAGCATCTCCGTTCCTTGTGCGAAAACCCTAAGTGATCAAATACTGCGAGTCCCGGTCCGCCTGCTTGTATCCCACCTGCCAACTATCCTCATTCAGCTCAACTCTCCATCGAAGGATCTCGGAAATAATCCTCGTAAAGAAACTGATATCACCGAAAGTTAGGGCAATCATGAAACTTGCACTTACCGTGATTTCAGCTGCCTTTTGCCTCTGTCTTTTCCTGACATCCTGCGGAGAGAAAGATCCGGCTTCCTCAGCAGAGACTGGCTCTACCCAACCCGCACCCGAGGAAAATCCAGAACCAGCGTCTGAGCCGGAGGAAACTCCTGAATCAGCACCTGAGCCGGAGGAAACTCCAGAGCCAGCACCTGAGCCGGAAGAAACTCCAGAGCCAGCACCTGAACCAGAGGAAGCTCCAGAGCCAGCACCTGAACCAG
>DFWB01000134.1:2113-26271 GCA_002380675.1 Akkermansiaceae bacterium UBA4145 | reverse complement strand
AATCCCAGTGTCCTCTTCGAGGCATTGGTTGCCCCGGAAGTTTAGCCCGACGAATGCAGGGACTGGGCCCGTCCGGTTCTTCGGCAGATATAAGAGCATCCGCACCTCCGGGCCTTTGCCTTCCGCAAAGCTGATGAGGTATTCCCGGCGGACGGCTTTGCCTCCGACCGCATCCACCTCCTCCTTATCGAGAACCACCTTAAAGCCCGCCGGCTTGCCAACGGGCATGCGGCCATACATTTCATTTTCTATAAGCTTCAGCGTAGCCGGGCGCCCCTTTTTCTCCCATTCGGCTGCCGATGTAACCCGGCCCCCTCCCGCGAGGAGAAGGGGATCAGGCAGATCATAATCAGGCACCTTGGACTCGTTGTAGTTGGCTACCAGCTTCTGCCCATCGGCAGAATGAATCAGCGCCATGGCAGCGAAAAGGAGTGAACAGGCACGACGCATACTAGCACGCTATGCCACCTCGAGACCGATGAGCAAGAAGGAACTACCCACCATCCTAAAGCTCATAAGCCATTCGTAGACCTCAGGTTACATCCATCTCCCCCAACAGAAGGATACGCCGCCCTACTAGCGCTCTGTGGAGAGTTTCCAGCTGTCTGTTCGAAAAAGGGAGGCGGGCAGGCCTGCAGCATTAACCAGATTGGCGCCCTTGGGATTAGAAGCCCACGCATAGCGAACCGCCACCGGGTCCGGGACATCCCCATTGGATACGATCGCGCTCTCTCCATCCAAGGACACCTCAGCCCAGCGCCAGATACGGTCTTCACCCGAAATCTCAAAGCGGGCGGGCTTGTTACCATCGCTAGTCGTCAGCCCCACCGCGTGGTCGAAGGTAATACGAATCCGCCCCTCCTCCACCTTGAACCCACGATACAAAGGGCCGCTCGCAACCAGATCTTTCTGGCCGTATTCTCCGCGCAGAGCCCAACGGGAGAGCCGCTCCCCTACAGCCTTCTTGTTTCTGGGGTGAATATCATTCGCCGCTCCGACATCATTGATAACCGCCATTCCGGTTTTGGGCAGCTGCAGGGCAAGGCGTTGTGCGTTCTGTAATTCTGCCCAAGAACTTTCCTGACCTGGCCTCGTAGTTGGCGACTTGAAGTTTGCCAGCTGCGCAAAGTAAAAAGGCATCTCGTCATCCCAGCTCTTACGCCAATCCATGATCAGCAGGGGAAAGAGCGTCTCGTATGCCTTTGCCCGACTTGCATTGGATTCCCCCTGATACCAGATCGCCCCCTTCATCGCATAGCCTGCCCATGGGTGAATCATTCCGTTGTAAATAGCGGCTGCCCGGTTGGGGCTCAGGGCAGGTGGGCGGGGCTTCTGGGGCTTTCGTGGGAGTTTCCGCCTTTTTTTGGGGTCTTTCTCCGCTCGATTGGAGCTCCTGATCTTTTCCCACGCAGCCATCTGCTTTTTGTGGGAAGCCTCGGCTGCGCCAAGGTCAAACCGTCTCATCTCGGCATCTAAATTCTGTAGCAGGGCTCGGCCTTCGGGCTCGGTTGCCAGTGTTTTCCTGCTCGTAAAAGCTTCTACGGGCTTCCCTCCCCAGGCGGCTCGAATAATTCCTACCGGAACGCCCAATTCCATGTGTAGCTTCAGCGCGAAGTAGTAGCCTACCGCCGAAAACTTACCCGCACTCAAAGGGGTGGCGACGTTCCACTCTCCACCCACGCGACGCCGCGGAATCGCAGAGGTCGTAAGATCGGCAAGAAACATCCGGATCCCCGGGTGGTTCGCTGCCGGAATGTCCTTCCTGGCCCGCTCCGTGGCGGAGAGGGCCCATTGCATGTTGGACTGTCCCGAGGCCATCCATACCTCTCCCACAAGAATATCCTCCACAATCACCTGCCCGCTCTCGCTCCCCTTCACAACGAGAACCTGCCCATCGGCGCTGGGATCCAATGGGGAAAGCTCAAGGCGCCACCGCCCCTCAGCATCAGCCGCAGTGCGCTTTGTCTGTCCTGCAAAACGTAGCTCAACCTCTTCAGCAGGCGTTCCCCAGCCCCAAACAGGCACCGATACTCCGCGCTGAAGGACCGCGTGGCTGCTGAACATGCCGGGCAGCTCAATACCTGAAACCGCGGACACCATAAGGCATGCCGCAGCCAGAAATAAGAGGATGAGTCGCAAATGCATTGTTAGGCCCTACGGTTTTATCGACGTGGCTCAATCACAAAACATAGCATCCTACGGCCCTCCTCAGGGGAATCTATCGAATTTAAGGCTGCAAGCGGGGTCGCTCTTGCTCTAGGCTCCGCAGATATGAGCTCACTGAACAGACGCCACTTTGTCAAAAGCACCGCCGCAGCAGGTGCCGCCCCCCTGATCATTGGCACGAAATCGTCCGCGAAGGTCAGGGGCGCCAACGATCGACTCCGCATTGCGGTAGCAGGACTCAACGGGAGGGGAGGATCACACCTGGGAGGCTTTGGAGGCATCAAGGGAGTCGAGATCGCATACGTCGCCGACCCTGACTCAAATGCCCGTGATCGGCGCCTCAAAGAGGTTCGCTCCAGGGGCCACAAGAACTGCAAGGCGGTGGTCGATATCCGGGAAGCCCTCGAGGATCCCGAGGTTGATGCCATTTCCGTTGCGACTCCGAATCACTGGCACTCACTCATGACAATCTGGGCAGCTCAGGCTGGCAAGCATGTCTACGTCGAGAAGCCCATGAGCCATGACGTCGAAGAGGGCCGCGTCGCGGTAGCAGCCCAGAAGAAATACGGAGTCGTGATCCAACATGGAACACAGCGTCGCAGCGACAAGAACATCGCGGCGCTCCACGAAATGATCAAGGCGGGCACTTGGGGGAAATTGAAGGTCGCCTACGGTTACTGCTGTAAACCCCGGGGAGGAATTGGAACCAAGGGCATCGCTTCCCCTCCAGAAAATCTGGACTGGAACATCTGGAAGGGCCCTGCCGTCATCGACGACTACCATGCAAACTATGTCCACTATAATTGGCACTGGTTCTGGAAGACGGGCAACGGTGATCTCAACAATCAGGGAACTCACCAACTGGACGTGGCGCGCTGGGCCATCGACGATAACCAGACCCACCCCGTGCGGGCCATGGCCATTGGCGGCCGCTTTCAGTGGAATGATCAGGGAGAGACCCCGAACACCATGTTCGGAATCGCCCAGTATCCCAACGGGCAGTATTGCTTCTTCAATGTCCGGAACGTGAATTACAATGGCTACCAGAGGCAGGTTAAGAACGAGTATTACTTTGAAGATGGTGGGCGCATCATGTCCGACACGAACCCCCACTATTTTAAGCCTGGAAGTGACAAGGGGGAGAAGGTCCAACTTTCCGGTGGCGACGTTACTCCCGGCGGATGCTGGAACAGTTTTGTTACCGCCTGCAGGGAAAATAAGCCCGAAATGGCCAATGGAGATGTCATGGACGCCCACTATGGATGCGTTGTGGGGCACCTCATGAATAACTCCTACCGGCTCGGGAAGAAGGTTCCCTTCAATAAGAAAGCCGGCACCTTTGGTGACAACAAGCATGCCGCAGAGCACTTTGGCATCCTCCATGATGTCATGGAGAAGGGCTGCAAAATCCCCGTGGACAAGGAGCACTACACGGTAGGTCCTTGGCTTACCTTTGACCCTAAGACCGAGCGTCATACCGGAGAGTTTGCCGCCGAGGCCAACGCTCTTCTGAAAGACCCTAACAACAAGGGCTTTGAGATCCCGGATGCAAGCAAGGTCTGAGTCCAGAAATCTCATCGAGCAATCCATCAAAAGCGCGGGAGGGCAACCACCGCGCTTTTTTCTTTTTCCTGCGAATCACCACCCACCTTGCAGGAAACTCCCTCACAATCCGGGAGGCTGAATAAGGAAAGCATGAGGGCCTCAGGCCTCTTCTTCAGGATCCACTGCCGGCCTTCGGCGCATGGTCCACCCTGTCAATCCCAGCAAAGCAGAAACCAGAGGGCACAACAGATTGAAAAAGGCATAGGGCGCAAACAGATGGGGCCCGACCTTCAGCGCTCCCAGCATCGTAGCGCCACATGTATTCCATGGAATCAGGGGAGACGTCACGGTGCCACCGTCTTCCAGACACCGAGAAAGGCTCCGAGGATCCAGCCCTGCCCTTGCATATGCCTCGCCATACATCCTGCCGGGAAGAATAATTGAGAGATACTGGTCTGCCGCAACCAGATTGATCCCAAGCGCCGAAGACAACGTGGCAAGCACCAATCGCCCACTGGTAGTAGCAGCCCTCAGGATAGCCTCTACGATGACCCGTAGCATCCCCGTTGCCTCCATCAGGCCTCCAAAGGATAGGGCGCAGAGAATAAGCCCGATCGTCCAATACATACTCTCGAGCCCGCCCCCGGTAAGAAGTTCGTCAAGTCGGGCGAGCCCAGTCTCTGGAGCATGCCCACTCTGGAGAACAGACACTACCTCCCCCGCGGAGACTTTTTGGATTGTGAGAGCGAAAATCATGCCCACAAAGCCTCCTGCAAGAATCGCCGCCGGCGCAGGAACTCGAAAAAAAAGACATCCCACGACACTCAGCGGAGCCAGCCAAAGCAATGGGGATAGTTGATAATTCCTTTCAATCGCCTCGAGGAGACTGCTGATTTCACCGAAGCTGGACTGGTCCCCGGACGAAACACCCAGGATCGCGTAAGCCGCGAGAGCAATCAGCATGCTCGGGACCGTGGTCCAGAGCATATGCCGAATATGCTGAAAGAGAGGGACCTCTGCCACCGCAGCGGCCAGATTCGTCGTATCCGACAGCGGAGAAAGCTTGTCCCCAAAATAGGATCCGGAAACAACGGCTCCTGCTGTCATCGCGCTGGAAACCCCGAGTCCCTCTGCGACTCCAATCAATGCCACACCAATCGTCCCCGCCGTGGTCCACGAACTCCCGGTAGCCAACGACACGACACCACATATCAAGCAGCAGGCGACCAGGAAGACCTCCGGGTCAAGAAGACGCAACCCGTGAAAGACCATGAGCGGAACCACCCCGCTCACCTGCCACGATCCAATCAGAAGACCAATGGCCAAAAGGATCAGGACGGAAGGAAGTCCAACTGAGATTCCCCGAACCATTCCCTCCTGGAGACTCTTCCAGTTGAAGCCCAGAGCTTTTCCTGTAACCGCGGCAACCACACTTCCCAAGATCAGAGGTAAATGTGCATCCGCTCCCAGCAGGCGAATCCCAAGCACGAGAAAACCAGCCACCGCCAAAATGGGTAGAAGTGCAACTACCAGAGAGGGGGTGCGAGGTGTTCTAATCATAGGAGAGGGGCCCGTGATTTCCCCGCCCGGAAAGCACCACCCGGGGTAACCCATGACCAGTCAAATCGGCGCCTCCCTTTCGTGGCAGGACCCAGTTAATTAATCTCACCGAACAAATGACCCCCTGCGGGCGTCTTTGGAACTGGACACTCCCCCCCCGTCATCTTAATTCGCTGGGTATGCGATTAGCCATTGCCTGCCTCATTCCGTGCCTGAATTTATTGCAAGTGGCGCCAGCCCAGGATGACTCCCAGCCAAAACCAGCACTCGTAGAACCTGCTCCTGATCAGGAGCCCGATGCCGACGAAGTCCCAGAAGAGGAAGAGTCCGCCGGTGAGGAGCTTGCCGCACTCGAAGAAGCGGCGAAGAAGGCCGCGGAAGAGGAGCAGGTGCGCCTAGCAAAAGCGGCCACCGAACGAGAAGCCGCAGTAGGAGAAAAGCACGCTTCCCTTACCACCGGGAAGGGCCGGACCTATAAGAAGGTGGTGATTAAGGGCGTGGATGAAGTTGGCGTCAAAATCGCCCACGAATATGGAACCGCCAGAATTAAATTTGAAGAACTGCCCGAAGAATTTCAGACAAGATTTGGCTATGACCCCTCGCGCGCTCAGGAAGTCCTCTCCCGGGAAAAAGATCTCGAAGCAGCACGGGCACGAGCTTCTATTGCCGCACTGCGGGCCAATGCCGGACTGCCTCCCTCTGCCCCCACCCGCCCCAACGCTACCAAACCAAGAACCACAAAGCCAAAAGTCACAAAGCCAAAAACGACAAGGCCAGAAACCACAAAGCCGATTGGAGCGGCACCATCTGCTCCCTCCGACAATGTGCAGATTCAGCCCATGATGGCGCGAATTGCCGAACTGGAACAGGTGATTGCAAAGCTCAGGCCTGAAGCGCAAGCCCTTGACGATAAAGCCTCTGAAATCGAAGACAGTGCCTTCAAGGGGATTGGCGGAGCAGGTGGAGACCCAAAAGTGAGTCAGAAGAAACTGACCGAGGCCAAGTCATGGAGAAACAAGGCCGAAGACGTCTACACGAAAATCAACACCGCCCGCTCGGAAATCAGCCAGCTCAAGCGCAAAATCAAGCTGATCGAACGGAATAGTAAGAAAAAATAGCAAGCCACTTGCTACCCCCTCCAGCACATTAGTCTGGCTGACATCGCATTCTGAGCCTTGTGCTGCGCTCCAGCGCGTTGGCCCTCTGCCTACGATCTTCCTTGCATGGCTGTGCCCTCGGAGGATCCTCCAGACTGCTCCTATGAATCGTCGTCATTTCCTCACCAGCACCGCCACTGCTGTTGCCGCTGCCAATCAGGCAACTGGCAACACCTCCAGCCCGAGGCCCAACGTTCTCTACCTCTTTTCCGATCAGTGGCGCGCGATGGACCATGGATATATGGGCAATCAGGAAGTGCGCACCCCGAATATTGACGCCCTCGCTGAGCAAAGCGTGAACTTTACGAATGCGGTCTCGGGAATTCCTGTATGCTGCCCTCACCGAGGCAGCCTGCTCACAGGTCAATATCCTCTCTCGCATGGCCTCTTCCTGAATGATTTGCGCCTGAACGACAAAGCGACCTCCATTGCCCAAGCCATGAGCGCTGCGGGCTACGATACCGGTTACATCGGCAAGTGGCATATCGACGGGACCGGGCGCTCGGCCTACATACCTCCTGAGCGCCGCCAAGGCTTTGACTACTGGAAGGTGCTCGAGTGCACGCACAACTACAATAAGTCCCGCTTCTTCGATAAAGGGAGCAAAGACCCCCAGATCTGGAAAGGGTATGATGCCTACGCGCAGACCCAGGACGCCGTTGCCTACATCAAGAATCATGGCGCGGCGCCGTCAGAAAGCCGGAAACCTTTCAGCCTCTTTCTCTCCTGGGGCCCCCCTCATGCTCCCTACCGGACTGGCCCGGCCAAGTGGCTGGACCACTATGACAGCAAGGAGCTGACCCTTCGAGGAAACGTGCCTCCGCAGATCAGCAAGCAGGCACAGTCAACCTACGCCGGCTACTACGCTCACTGTAGCGCTCTGGACGAGTGCGTCGGGTCACTTATTGCTGCCCTCAGGGAAAGTGGACAGCTTGAAAACACGATTATCGTTTATACTTCTGACCATGGCGACATGTTACACTCGCGGGGACAGCTCAAAAAACAGCGCCCCTGGGACGAGTCCATTCGGGTTCCTTTCCTTGTCCGCTGCCCGTCCCGCCTGAAGGTGAGACCCCGCAAGATTGAAGCTCCCATCAACACCCCTGATATCATGCCCACACTGCTCGGCCTCGCAGGCCTCCAGATTCCGGAAACTGTCGACGGCGAAGACTTTTCCGAGGTGGTTCGCGGAAAACGTAAGCTGGAGGACAATCATGCGCTTATCACCTGTCCGAGCCCGTTCGGCCAGTGGACCCGAGCGCAGGGTGGACGGGAATACCGAGGTGTGCGAACACGGCGGTATACCTATACCCGAGCTCTTAAGGGACCGTGGGAATTGTTCGACAACGAGAGCGATCCCTTCCAACAGCGCAATCTGATCACCTCCCCGCGCCACCGCGCGTTGCGCGATGAGCTGGAAGACAAATTGAGTGCACGTCTCAAGGAAACAGGAGACGACTTCGCAAGCGGCGAGGACCTCGTCAAACGTTGCGGCTACCGAGTGAATGAAAGCGGCACCGTGGGCTACAGGGACCCGGAGGCATGGGGCCAGGTCTCGATTCCAGCTCGCATGGGATAAGGTCGAAACCTTACGCACTGTATCAAATGTTCCACCGCTCATTCCCTCTGTCCTGCATGAAACTTCTTTTGCTCGCCCTCCTGCTGGTTTGCTTTAGCCCCAAATCCGGAGCTGCTACTCCGAACATCATTCTCTTTGTGACAGACGACCAAAGCCCCATCGCAGGGTGCTACGGACACACCGATATCAAAACGCCACACCTCGACCGCCTGGCCGCAGAGGGAACACGGTTCACCCATGCATTCGCAACGACAGCCTCCTGCTCAGCCAGTCGCTCGGTGATTCTTTCCGGCCTCCACAATCATCGGAATGGCCAATATGGGCACACGCACGCCTTTCACAAGTTTGCTTCTTTCCCTGCCGTGGCTGCTGTCAGCCTACCACTTCAGATGAAACAGGCCGGCTACCGCACCGCCCAGATCGGAAAATATCATGTCGCTCCTGTCTCGGTTTTCGAGTTTGAAAAGAGACTCGCTGGCAATGCTCGCAATGCACGGTCAATGGCCGAAAGCTGCCGCGATCTCTTCCAAGAGAACTCCGATCAGCCCTTCTTTCTCTACTTCTGCACTTCTGACCCCCACCGCGGCGGAGGCGTAGACAAAACTTCTCCCCTTGAGCTCAAACCGGACCTCTTTGGCAACAAGCCGGAACGGAAAGCCCATCAGGGAATCGAGGAGGTCTTTTACGAGCCCTCCAAGGTCAAGGTTCCCGACTTCCTTCCAGATACCCCCGAGTGCCGCGCCGAGATTGCACAATACCATCAAAGCTGCTCCCGCATTGATCAGGGACTGGGGCACCTCGTCAGCCTGCTCAAGGAAACCGGGCAATGGGACAACACAGTTCTCATCTACACTGCGGATCACGGAATGGCTTTTCCGGGGGGCAAGACCACCGTTTACGAGGCGGGCTTACGCGTGCCCTTCATTGTTCGTCATCCCGAGGCAAAAAAAAGAGGGGTGGTGAATAACGCGATGATCAGCCATGTGGATATCACACCGTCCATCCTCGATCTTGCCAAAGCTTACGATCCCGAGAGGCGGGCTCCTCTAAAGCTAATCAATGTAGCCAAGGTTCCTTCAGGTGAAAACGGGGGCAAACCGGCAAAGGCCTATCACGGGCGCTCCTGGGTTCCCATTCTGGAAGAAACCAGCCCCAAGGGCTGGAACGAGATTGGAGCCTCTCACACCTTTCATGAAATACAGATGTACTATCCCATGCGGGTCGTAAGGGATCGCAAATACAAGCTCATCTGGAATATCGCCTGGCGGCAGCCTTACCCATTCGCCTCGGATCTCTGGCGCGCTTCCACTTGGCAGGCCCAGTTCGCAAAAGGCGCCGAGGCTCCCTATGGAAAGCGCACCGTCGACTCCTATATCAACCGCCCGCAGTTCGAGCTCTACGACATCTCATCCGATCCTTCCGAGGCCCGTAATCTCGCAGAGGACCCTGCGTTCGCCACTGTTCTCACTCATTATCAATCCAAGCTCAAAACCATGCAGAAGCGCACGGAAGACCCATGGATTATGAAGTGGCGCTACGAGTAACTCGCTCTTCCCCCTGCGGTTTGCCTCCTGCCTTCTACAACCCTCATGAGAAACTTTTCTGCCCTCCCCCCGTCTATGAAATTCGTCTATTTTTTCTCTCTCCTTTCACTTTTCGTTTTTGCCCCTCTCGTTCAGGCCGCCGAACGGAAACCTAACATCATTATCGTCTTCTGCGATGACCTTGGCTATGCCGACATCGGGCCCTTCGGAGCCAAGAAGCACGCTACCCCCGCCCTTGACCAGATGGCCCGGGAAGGCATGCGGCTCACTGACTTTTATTCTACCTGCCCCGTCTGCACCCCGTCGCGCTCCAGCCTCATGACCGGCTGTTATCCGCGCCGGGTCAACATGCATGTCGACGAACAGAATCTTTGCGTACTCTTTCCTGCGGCGCGCAAGGGTCTCAATCCAGAAGAAGTCACCATTGCCGAAGTCCTGAAGAAGCAGAATTACTCCACCATGTGTATCGGGAAATGGCATCTCGGAGATCACCCTGACTTCATGCCTACCAACCATGGCTTCGACCATTACTTCGGCATTCCCTACAGTAATGATATGAACCGCAAGGAAGTTCCATTGCCCCTCGTGCGGGATCTCACCGTGATCAGGGACCGCGTGCAAAAGGAGACTACGATTACCGCACAGTATACCTCAGAAGCCGTAAAATTCATTAAGTCTAACAGCAGCAAACCATTCTTCCTCTACCTTCCTCACACTGCGGTACACCTCCCCCTCGTGCCCGGGGAGAAATTCAAGGGTAGCAGCAAAGGGGGGGCCTACGGGGATTGGGTTCAGGAGATTGACTGGTCAATGGGAGAGCTCTTCAAAACCATCAAGTCGGAAGGCATTGATACACACACTCTGGTTCTCTTTACCTCGGATAACGGCTCCGCGAGGGAAAAACAGGGTAGTAACCTGCCCCTGCGAGGCCGGAAGGGACGCACCGATGAGGGAGGCATGCGAGTTCCCTGCATTGTCCGCTGGCCTGGAAGAATTCCAGCTGGAAGCTCCAGTGGAGCCCTCACCTGCACCATGGACCTGCTACCAACAGCGGCCGCAATCTCCGGCAGCGAGGTCTCCAACATCCCTCTCATTGATGGAAAAAACATCTGGCCGATCCTCAGCGGCAAATCACAGGACCACCCTCGCGAAGCATTCTTCTATTACCAAATGGATCAGTTACAGGCCGTACGCTCAGGCGATTGGAAGCTCTTCGTGGCGATGGACTCCAAGAAGCGAAACTGGGGAAAGCCCGAGGGTAAAAAAGCGCTCGCTCTCTACAACCTCGCCAAAGATATCCATGAAGACAACAATGTGGCTGCCGAAAACCCGGATATCGTCAAACGGCTCCTCGCTCATGCGGAAGCCGCCCGTGAAGACCTTGGCGACGTGGATCGGCCTGGTAAGGGCCAGCGTAAGGCCGGCTGGGTGGAACAAGCCTCTCCGCGGCTGCTGAACCCATGAGCTCTCCTCGCATAATCGCAAAGGCTCCCCGAATTCAGATTGCGTCCACAAGGATTACGAGGACCCTCCAATTGGTTCTCCTTGCTGTTGTCGCCCCACTAGCACTCCTCCGCGCCAACGAACTTCCCCGGCTTCCCAGTGACCTGGACCCGAGGGCTCAGACCTATGCGGAGCAGCAAAAACTTCCTTATCTTGCTGAGCCTTACGTTAGCAATGCACCCGAAGATCTGGGAGATGGGTTGCCGGTAGGAACTTTAACCGGGCCGGGCACGGAGAAAGCCATCAAGGCCCTGCTCAACGACGATAAGGCGGGAAAATACTCCAATCTCGACAGTATCCTTCTCTGGAAGGACGGCAGATTGATCTTCGAGATGTATAACCGCCGGGGACGCGTGGATGGTCCTCACTACGCCATGTCGATCACCAAAACCCTCACCTCTATTACCCTCGCTCGGGCAATCCAGCTGGGTCTCCTCCACATGAATGATCTCGACAAACCGGTCATCAGCTTTATGCCGCAAATTGACCGTTCGAAGATCAGACCCGGAGTCGAGACTATTACCCTGCGCGACGCCCTCTCCATGAAATCTGGGTTGCGCTTCCCGGATAAGAACTTCGCCCGGGCGCTTGGTGGAAAATACCAGCGCCAGAAATTCTTCCAGGCATTATTTGAGAATACCGAGCCTGTCACCTTGGGGGCAAAGCAATACAAATACACCGGCACAGACCCGTCCATGATCATGATGATCGTGGATATTCTCGCCCCCGGGACGGCTCAGGATTTTATCGCCCGGGAAGTAGCGGGGAAGGTTGGGGCGGTCTACCACTGGGATAACCAGGCCTGCGGTCTGCCCAAATGCGGAGCAGGCAGCAGCTTCACTGCGCGCTCTTTATTGAAATTTGGCATCATGCTCATTCAAGGAGGCAGGTATGGCAACGAACAGCTCCTCTCCGCTGATTACCTGAAGCTCGTCATGAGCAGCCAACAGGGAGAAGGATATTTTTACCACTTCCACAACCGGCAAAAGAAAGCGGCTGGGCGACGTGTCCATATGATAAGTGGAATAGGCGCGGGCGGGCAGTATATGGCTGCCTTCCCCGCATTAAATATCGTTGCCGTGGCCACCGCCCACAACAAGGGGAAGATCGGCCTGCCACTGCAAGCGATACTGGAACACCTTGTGCCCCTGTTTATGAAATGAAATCATGCCTCAGTTCGATGGACGCTCCCAATTTTAACTCTCACTTGAAAAAGCGGCCTCTTTCGCTCTTCAGCTGCCATGGCCTGCTCGCTCTTCTTTTCACAGTGCCCCTGATTGCGGCCCCCGAGCGGCCCAACGTCCTTCTCATCTGTATCGATGACCTCCGCCCTGAGCTCAAATGCTTCGGCGCCGGGTATATACACTCCCCCAATATCGATGCCCTCGCCCGGGAGGGCCGTGCCTTCACCCGGCACTATGTTCAAGCCCCCACCTGCGGAGCCTCCCGCTACACCCTGCTCACTGGTAGATACGGACCGCGAGATAATGGAGCACTGTTTCGCCAGGGTAATAACGAAACGATTCGCACCAACAACATGCCCGCCTGGTTCCGCCACAACGGCTACACCACGGTTTCGGTGGGAAAGGTCTCTCACCATCCCGGGGGCCGGGGAGGTAAAGATTGGAACGATGATAGCAAACCAGAAATGCCGGGAGCGTGGACCAGACACCTCTGCCCGAGCGGACCATGGCAACACCCTCGTGGACTGATGCACGGGCAGGCAAACGGAGAGATCCGAGGCAATGCGAAAGAAATGGACGTGGTCCAGGCCTTCGACGGTGACGACAGCACCTATCCGGATGGGCCTACTATTGAAGAGGCGCTTAACCAATTAGAGAAGCTATCCGGGGCAAAGAACCCCTTCTTCCTGGCAGTTGGATTCCTTCGCCCGCATCTTCCATTTGGAGCTCCGGCTCGTTACGTGAAACTTTACGACGATATTTCTCTGCCTGCGATCCCGCACGCGGCCAAACCATCGGGAAAGACAACCTGGCATGGAAGTGGGGAGTTCATGAAGTACAACCGGTGGAAACGTGATCCTCGGAGTGACCACGATTTTGCGGATACGGTCCGCAAGCATTATGCTGGATGCGTCTCTTATGCGGATGCTCTTGTGGGGCGCCTGATCGCGGGTCTTGAGAAGCATGGAAAGGCCGATCGGACCATTATTCTACTCTGGGGTGACCATGGCTGGCACCTTGGAGAACACGCTATCTGGGGCAAGCACTCCCTCTTTGAAGAATCTCTTCGCTCTCCCCTCATCGTCGTAGACCCCCGGATGAAAACTGGCCGCGGCAAGACCTCTCCAGCCATCGTGGAAACCGTGGACATCTTTCCCACACTCTGCGACCTCGCGGGCCTACGTCCACCCAAAGGGCTGGCAGGAGCGTCTCTGCGGCCCTATCTGGATGATCCCGCTGCGCCAGCACGAATGGCCATTTCCTATAAGGGTGGGGCCGAAACGATCCGCACTCATCGCTTCCGCCTGATTCGCCATTCCCGCAATGGCAAGGTCTCCCATATCGAGCTTTATGACCATGAGGTCGATCCCGGGGAGACAAAAAACATTGCCGAGGCCTTCCCGGACCGGGTTCGGGAACTCGGAGAAAAGCTCGACTCCAAACTTAACTGAACACCAAGGACAATGAAGCTCATTCCTCTTACCCTGTTTCTTCTGTATTCCATCGTTCGCTCTCTGGGAGCCGCCGATCAGCCAAACATCCTTATGATCGCCATTGACGATCAGAATGACTGGATTGGGTGCTTGGGCGGACATCCTCAGGCCCGGACTCCAAATATCGATGCTCTGGCAAAACGGGGGACTGTGTTTGCCAACGCGCACTGCCAGTCGCCTCTATGTAATCCCTCGAGGACCAGTGTGATGACCGGGCTGCGCCCAAGTACGACCGGGGTTTATGGCCTCGCTCCATGGTTTCGTAAACTTCCTGAATTCGCCAAAACGGCAACCCTTCCCCAGTATTTTAATCGTCATGGGAATTATCACACCGCCATGACAGGAAAGATTTATCATGGCCGCTCCGGGCGCTCGGTCGGAAGACCTCACGTAGAGTGGAATGAAGTTGGCCCCGGAGCATCGGGCAAGCCCTTCCCCCCGGAGAAACTCGTTAAGACCCCGCAGCCACACCGACTCGTGGACTGGGGGCTCTTTCCCCACAAGGATGAGGACAAGGGGGACTATCAGGTCGCGAGCTGGGCCGTCGAGCGAATTAAAAGATATGCGGAATCGAATCAGGAAACCCCTCTCTTTCTCGCCACTGGGTTCTTCCTCCCCCATGTCCCCTGCTATGCCACGGAAAAGTGGATGAATCTTCATCCTCTCGATCAGTTGCAACTTCCCGCGATCCAACCCAGTGACCGCGCAGATACGCCCCGATTCTCCTGGAATCTCCATTGGCGATTACCAGAACCGCGGCTTAAATTCCTCAGGGATGCCAGCCAGTGGCAGAATCTCACCCGTTCCTATCTGGCATGCACAAGTTTCATAGACGCTCAGGTAGAGAGACTCCTGGAGACTCTGAGGACAAGCGGTCTGGAAAAAAATACGATTGTCGTCCTCTGGTCTGACCATGGGTATCATATTGGGGAAAAGGAAATTACAGGAAAGAATACCCTGTGGGACGACGGAACCCGGGTTCCTCTGATCTTTGCGGGACCTGGAATCAAAAGTGGGCAGGTTTGCAGGAAGCCTGCTGAGCTCCTCGACATCTACCCCACCCTTGTCGACCTGCTGGACTTTCCCCCCAACGACACCCTTGAAGGACACTCTCTCGTTCCACAGCTCGAAAATGCTGAGGCGCCTCGTAAGTGGCCAGCCATCACAACCCACAACCATGACAACCACGCTATCCGGACCGAGAACTGGCGATATATCCGCTATGCGGATGGATCCGAGGAGCTTTACGACATGGCCAAGGACCCCAACGAGTGGAGCAACCTCCTTCCTCCGGGCGATAAGGGAAAGAACACCGCAGCGCGAACACAGGCAGATCAAATGGCACAGTGGATCCCCTCTGTGAATCGCAGGCCGGCAGCCGGTTCTGCCCACCGAGTTCTGACTTACGACAAGTCTACAGGGGCAACTACATGGGAAGGGAAGTCCATTCTGCCCACGGACCCGATCCCGGAATTGCGGTAAGGCCCCTCAACTCCATGCGCACAGGCCCTCAAGGTGGGCTGCGGACTGAGAAACCCATTCATCCAGCTCAGCAGGGCTCTTGAGTTGCCGGCCCCGCTGCCTGTCGACCAGAAAATACCCGCAGTTAGACTCGGACAAGGTCGTCAGGTCACCCCATAAATGTTCCACTTGGGCAACAGGGAACACCCCCGGTGGGCCACTGCCCGATCCTCTCTTGACCTCCTTGAGGGTAAGATAGGTCGGCATACGCTCCACAAGAGCCCGAATGGCTTCTCCCATCTGCTCCCGGTCGTCGACAAGAACGGACTCGCGATCGAGGCCAAGGAGAGACAAATACTGATCAAGATCCACCCAGCTCGTCATGGAGTTGAAATAGGACAACCCATACTCGGAGTAAGATTGTGGCATTGCCAGACCCTCTACAAGCCGGAGCTTCCCATCCACCCGGGCCAACCCTCCACCCCGGTCAGCCAGTTGCCGGCTTATGACCTCAAGGGTAATTCCCCGCCCGCTCTTGAGATGAGTGCCCAATATCGCAGGGTCCACAAAAGCTCCCAAAGTATCCACGTTGTGGACAAGCAAGGTTTTCAACTGTGGACGTTCCTGCAGAAGCGCCCGCAATGTCCCATTAAGAAGAAGATTAGGAACCTCATAGAAATGGCCCATGGGATGGAGGCACTGGGCAGGTAAGTTGTCCGTATAATCCTGAGCCTCGCCCGTCGCCCGGGCCCAATCAATCATGCCAGAGCGCACGGAATCCCGTAACTTCTGCTGCTGAGGGTCGAGCTGCTGTTCGGGAAGCTCTTCCCAAGCGAACTTCAAGTCCCGCACCGTGGGAATCATTCTCAGCCCTACTGTTCGGCCAGGAGACAGGAAAAGGGGCCCTTCGTAATTATAACGGGAGACCTCATCCAGAAATCTTCGGGTGGGCCCATGGGTGAGATAGGAGGTAGTAAATACGTGAGGGATTTCCACCCCAAGGTTCGATCCCGTCTTTCGGGACTTGGCAAGATGAACCTCGAGGAAGGTGCGGTGCCTTCCACCCAGCGAAGCAAAAGGATTAAGAGCCTTGCAGGTTCCCGCGCCACCGGTCCACCTCGAGGCTGCACCCGCAGCGAGAGTGACTACTGCAATCTCTCCTCCAGTAATTGCAGCCTCTCCAATCTCGGAACTCTCCCTCGACAAGTTTTCGCTTCCTGCCGTGCAGTCCACGACATCCCCGGAAATGACGTCATCGATTCGAGACGTAGATGGCAGCCTGTTGCTTTGCAGGCTGACTCGTCCGGAAATGACATCTTCTCGCAGCCTGCCATGGACTGCCCGATCAAAGCCGTTCTCCTCCAGAAGCATCTTCAGAGTGTCGGTTGCCTCTCCCTGATTGACCGCCGGACCGGCGCCCTTACCAGCAGGGTCAGGAGCACGCTCCTCCTCCCCGGAAAGCGACATATCGCTTTCAAGAAGCTCCGCACTTGTCCCGGTATCATTAATCTGGAAGTCATACACCACCGGGTCCATCGCAAAGGGCAGAGCGGTCTGAAGATGGTCCTTGGCCTCCTTCATGATCCACCCCATCGCGTCCTGCGCCTCGGATTTCCGGGCTGGGTCAAAGATAAAGCCCATTCCGCCTCCCGACATTCCCCCGAACATACAGAACCCCCAGAAATCATCCCCGAACTTTTCCTCAACACGCTCGATCAGGGTTTCCGTGTAAAGATTCGTGGCCCATGGGAGAATGGTCTGAAGCGGTCCTCGGAAATTTCTCGTAGTGGCCCGGCCAAGGCCCCTCATGTCTCCCCTCTTCAGGCAGGAGACCACCTCATCAAGGAGTCTCAAGGCCTCAAGGCGTCCTGCCCATTCCTTCCCCGAGCGGAGGAGATACCTCTCAGTCACCATTTCGAGCATGGGGCCCACATTCTGAGTCATTCCACCATGAACAAGGACAACCGAATCCCGCAGCGCTTTCCTAGCGGACCTTGGGATCTCGTCCTCATCAAAGACATGGTGAGCAGGCAACAGGCGTCCACGCGAAACATGAAACTCCGGGTCCATCGCGCTCGCGGGGACTCCCGAGATCAATTTGATTCCAGGCCAGACTCCTCCGCAGTCCTGCCAACCGCCGCCCGATCCACCAAGCCACTCCCCCAGAACCGCCCTTGCCAATACAAGGCGTTTCTCGCTTTCACTGAGAGTCCCGCTCAGGGATCTGGTTTGGCCGGTTGACCTCATCAGCACGGCAATGAGGGCCGCCAGAAGGTTGGTGGATACTGCCAACCTCGACCCCTTCGAGATCCCGCGAACGCTGGAAACCAACTCAATGCCCCGCCCGGGACCGACCATTCGCTCCAGGAGAGATTCCAAACTTTGTCCAGAACCCTCGATTCCCGGCGGCACAACTCCGGAGGCAATAATGGCCGCTTTGAGCAGGCCCAGTTCGTCTTTAGCGAAATCAAAAACCTCCCCCAGACTTTCGACCCGGGCCGACGCCCTCAGATCTATGGACCTCAGAGTGATCACTGGCTCATCGATGACTCGCACCTGCACCTCGATCGGTGGAGCCGGCTGATCCTCCCTGCCGTGCACCCCAAGGTCTATCGAGATATTGAGAACCTGTGCGCCCTCTGGATAATCCATCCCCAGAAAAAAGATATCCGACCACCCTGCGTGGGACAGGTCCATCCGGACGGGGGTTCGCTCGCAGAGTATCTTCCGGGAGCCATCAGGATTTCTCTCCAAAAGCTCCTCCGCAACGATCAGAGGATGATCCGCGGGATGACCCATTCGAAACATCCATTGGTTGCCTTTGACCTCCCGTGCCGCCCTGCGCACCTGAGCGCCCAGAGCATGAAAAGCCAGTTCATGATACCCATGGGCAAGGGCGGATGACAGCGCCCCACAGGCTCCTTGCTCCGCAACCGCCAAGTGAAATACGTCGATGGCTTCGGCAAATCGCCGCTCAAGAAGAAGATTGGTCCCCGCTACCGGAATACGGCCTGTTTTTTCGGCCGGCAATAGCGGAGGAAGGTGGTGGCGATGAATCGCAGAGAGAAAACAGAGCGCCCGTACCCTTTCGTAAAGGTTTTCACTTTCTCTGCGGAACCGGTCGAGGGCGACACACTCGTCCATGAGCTCTGACATGGTGAGCTTCACGCAAACCTCTGCCAGTGCTGTATTGCGAACCTCGGGCTCCTCGCTTGAAATAATTGTCAGGAGCTTGGACATGCGGGGCGAGAGTGAGCCGTAATCTCAATTATATCGGTGAGCACTTCATCACGGTGAGGGCCCGCCAGCGCGAGAGAAAGCTGAGCCCTGAGGAGCCCATAGCGCTCCCCGATATTGAAGCGCTGGCCCGCGAGCTCTACAGCGAGGTATTTTTTCTCCGCAGCGACAACCGCCAGGGTAGGAGAGAGCCCGAGCTTTTGCCCCCCTTCAATCCGGGTCACTTCCTGGCCGAGATGCTCCATGACCCTGGAGGTGAGAAGATGCATCCCAAAAAAGCACAGATAATTCCCGGCCCTTAATCCGGGCACGATCAACTCCTGTTCAGCAAGCGTCGGAGTCGGCTTCTCGATCACATCGTGAACCTCAAACAGGGATGGCGATACCGGCACCCGGCTGGCCGCCACAGCTCCATAGTAACGCAGTTGACTCTCGTGAGTCGGGTTGACTGCCGAAATACAGCCTTCGTGACCTGCCGCCACTTTCAGCATCTGGCTGACGCAGGATGGCCCATCATTACTGAGGTAGAGGTGATCACCTACCAGCAGGACAAAGGGATCATCTCCCGTAAATTCATGCGCACTCCATACCGCGTGGCCGTATCCCCGAGGAGCCTCCTGCTCTATCAGAGTAAGCCGATCCGCATGCTCTCCCGCAGCACGCAGGAAGATGTCACGAGTTCCCGGATAGATCACCACTGCAGCGGAATCGATTCCGGAGGCGAAAAGATCATCAAGGATGATTGCCAAAGCGGTCTTGGCTACTCCCTCGGAATCCACCAGCGTCTGGAGGGGCAAATGGTATTCCGTGGGACTGGCCGCAGTAACAACAGCTTTTCTCGGGATCACGCTCCAAGCGTAGGACGCACGCGGCGGGAATAAAGGAAATGTTCATCGGGAAGTCTCCCAGAGTTGCCAACTCCGGGCAATTCGCTCACCGTCCGAGGCGCGTTATGCGTTTCAGCCTCACCATTCTTCTCCTCTGTGCAGCATCTGTAATTCCCCTCGCCGGCAGGGCCGAGAATTCAACTCAGCCTAATGTTCTACTCATTATCTCTGACGACCAATCGTGGGGGGACTACTCGTTTCTTGGACACCCACACATAAAAACTCCTCACCTCGACAAATTAGCCGGCGAATCATTGACCTACACCAGAGGTTATGTGGCGGCTCCGCTCTGCCGCCCCTCCCTCGCTTCCATCTTCAGTGGCAGGCACCCGCACGAACACGGCATCACTGGGAATGATCCCCGGATCCAGTCGGGAAAAAAAGCAGGACGGACCAACCCCGAGCTCGCCCCGCTCTACGACGCCATCATGGACCGGATCGATGATGAGCCCGGCCTCGCTCATCTTCTGGGCAGAGCAGGCTACCTCAGCCTGCAGACGGGAAAATGGTGGGAGGGAGACCCAAAGAAGAGGGGTGGCTTTACTCATGCGATGACCCACGGAGATCCCAAACGTGGAGGGCGTCATGGCGATGCCGGACTCAAGATCAGCCGGCAGGGCATCAAGCCAATCACGGACTTTATTGACGAAGCAGGTAAAAAGAAGAAGCCCTTCTTCATCTGGCACGCCCCATTCCTTCCGCATACCCCTCACAACCCTCCGGCACGCCTCTTTGAAAAATACCGCGCAAAGTCGACTTCCCGCTTCATTGCCCGCTACTGGGCGATGTGCGAGTGGTTCGATGAGACCTGCGGTGAATTACTCGCTCACCTTGACGACGAGGGGCTGCGGGAAAACACGATCGTCCTCTACGTTACCGACAACGGCTGGATTCAGAGTGCCAACAGCGGCCGCTACGCCCCGCGATCCAAGCGCTCTCCCAATGAGGGAGGAATCCGAACTCCTGTGATGGTCCGCTGGCCAGGCCAGATTGCCCAGAAATTCGATGAAGAGACCCTCGTGAGCTCAATCGATCTGGCCCCTACCATCCTGAAGGCCTGCGGCCTGCCCGTGCCCCCTTCGATGAGGGGGATCGACCTGCGAGACCGCGAGGCCCTTATCAAGCGTAACGCCATCTTCGGAGCCGCCTATGCTCATGACATCTTCGATGTCGCCCGGCCTACCCTCAGTGTGCAAACCCGCTATGTCGTGGCAGGGGATTGGAAATTGCTTCTGCACCACAGCGGACCGGTCCCCGGCAAGGCTGCTGAGCTCTATCACCTCAGCAAAGATCCTGCCGAAGAAACCGACCTCGCCGCCAAGCACGCGGATAAAGTCAAGGAACTCAGTGCGCGGCTCGCCGCCTGGTGGCCGGGGCCGAAGGTGGCTCCCTGACTCCTGCTCCCTGTCAGAGCGGCAAGACAGGTTGAATGTGTTTGGGTAGCGGCTATCACAGGAAACCGCATGATTCGTGATTCTTAATGCGCTCCAACTACTTCTGGCCGAGAACACCTGCACTCACATGAATAGACTCCTTACCGCCTCCGTGTGCGCCTTGCTATCGTTTCCTTTCGCGCAACCGTGCGAAGGAGCCAGCCCAGAAGGAAAACCCAATGTCCTCCTGATCGCCATAGACGACCTCAATGACTGGGTTGGCTGTCTGGGAGGACATCCAGACACTCGAACGCCCCACATTGATCGCCTCGCCCGGAACGGAGTGCTTTTCACTAACGCTCACTGTCAGGCCCCCATCTGCAATCCCTCCCGGACCAGTATCATGTATGGATTGCGGCCCTCGACTTCAGGGGTCTACATGAACGCTCCCCGGCCTTGGACTGTTCCAGCTCTGAAAAATCACGTGACGATGGCGCGCCATTTTGCCGCCAATGGATACCTCACCCTCACAACAGGCAAGATCTACCATGGCTCTGGCCTTCCTCCCGGAGACTTCGACATCGTAGGTCCCCGCCCAGGGCAACGCCTCGAGCGGGACGTCCGGCTCATCAAGGACCTGAAAGGGCTCTGGGACTTCGGGCCCCAGACTTACAAAGAAGACTTCTTTCAAGACCGCGCCGACGCGAGCTGGGCCATCGAGCAAATTACCGCTAGTCATAATAAGCCCTTCTTCCTCGCAGTCGGCTTCTACCGGCCCCACGTTCCTTTCTATTCTCCAGCCCGAGTCTTCCGAGAGATTCCGAAAGCTGAAGTCAACCTTCCTCCCATAAAGGCTGGCGACCGAGATGATCTGCCGGAGATTGTCAATGAGCTGACTATTGCCCCTGCCGCTCCAACGCATGATTGGTTTGTAAAAGGGGGTCACTGGAAGAACGCGATACGGTCCTATCTGGCCTGCGTGCGCTCGACCGACGAACAAGTCGGCCGCCTGCTGGATGCTCTCTCAGAGAGCCCCCACGCAAGAAATACGGTAATTGTCCTTTACTCAGACCACGGGTTCTTCCTTGGAGAAAAAGAGCGTTGGGCCAAGCAATCGCTCTGGGAACGCGCGACCAGAGTGCCCTTCATCATCTCCGCACCTGCGATGAACAAAGGAACGCGTTGCACCCGCCCTGCAGAGCTTCTCAGCATCTACCCCACCCTTATCGACCTCTGCGGCTTGCCCAAACGAGAAGGCCTCGAGGGGGCAAGCCTTGCCCCTCTTCTCATGAATCCTAACGCTGAGTGGCAAAGGCCCGCTCTTACCACCCATGGCAAAAACAATCATGCCGTCCGAACAGATCATTATCGCTACATCCGGTATTATGAAGGGTCTGAGGAGCTTTACGATCTACGGAAGGATCCCAACGAATGGACTAACCTTGCTGCGAACAAGGAGCTGGCGCCTGTGAAGGAGGAGCTCGCCAGCTGGCTTCCAAAAGTAAATGCCGATCCAGCAAGGAGTGGCGCGCCACGAAAACAAAAGCCCCCCAAAAAAAAGGCCACACAGTAGTTCGCCCAAGGGATCTACTTAATTCCGGAGCGACCCGCTCCAATGACAATCTTCAACCACGCTCAGACTCCATGTCTCCTTTCCGCGCTCTTCTCCTTTGCCTCCTCCTTCCAGCTTCCTCCCTGGGTCAGCCCAACATCCTTTTCCTGTTCGCTGACGACCAGCGCAATCATACCCTTGGCTGCGCTGGTCACCCCGTGGTCAAGACCCCTCACCTTGATCGCCTCGCTGCGCAGGGCGTACGCTTTGAAAATGCGTTCGTTACAACCTCCACCTGCTGGGCAAGCCGAGCCTGCCTCTTCACTGGTTGCTACGAACGCCGCCACCTCTACCGATCCTCACCCGGGCCCCTCAATCCCGATCTCTGCGCGACAAGTTACTTTGCTCTTCTCAAGGCCTCCGGCTACCGCACCGCCCATCTTGGAAAAGAGCACGTTGCCATCGGCAAGGAGAGCGCCGTCGCCATGTGGGATATCCGCCGCAAGCTGGGCCGCAATCCCTACTTCAAGAAGCAGGCAGACGGGAGTCTGCGCCATACCACTCAGATCCTCGGCGACTGGGGTGTCGACTTCCTCAAGGAGCAAAGGAACAACCAACCCTTTTGCCTTCAGATCTCATTTAATGCAACGCACGCCGAGGATCGTGATAAGCGGCCAGGGGCTGGGCACTTCCCTTGGCCAAGAGTAATGGATGGGCTCTACGATGACCAGGAGATGCCTCTGCCCGCCCTCAACAGTAGTGGCATCTATGATTCGCAACCCGCCTTTCTCAAGAACTCCCTCAACCGGGAGCGCTTCTTCTGGCGCTGGGATACTGCCGAGAAATACCAGATCAATATGCGTGCTTACTTTCGGATGCTTAGCGGGATTGATCACGTCATGGGGCGCCTCGTCGCCCAACTCAAGGCCCAGGGCCTTGCTGAAAACACCGTCATTATCTACTCGGCAGATAATGGCTTTTACCTTGGTGATCGCGGATTTGCGGGTAAGTGGACCCACTATGATGAGTCTCTGCGGGTCCCGCTCATTGTATTCGACCCTCGCTCTCCAAAGGGCCGCCGCGGAGTCGTTCAGAAGGAAATGGCCCTTAACAGTGACCTAGGTTCCACCATACTTGAGCTGGCTGGCCTTCCTGCGCCCGCAAGCCATACCGGCCGAAGCCTTCTCCCCATCCTCCAGGGCGTCACCCCGAAGGACTGGCGGCAGGACTTCCTCTGTGAATTTATTGCAGTTCCTCGGACCATCCCGCACTGGGAGGGAGTACGCGACAAGAACTGGCTCTACGCCCGCTACCTCGTTGACGGCCCGGACAAGCCCCCCTTCGAATTTGTCCACAACCTGAGAGAGGACCCCCAGCAACTGGTCAATGTGGCGGCCCTGCCTACTCGATTGCAAACCGAAGCTCATACCCTGGCCCTGACCAGATTACGCCAGCGCTGCGACGAATTGGTAGCTGCCAATGGCCTGCGCCTGCAGGACTTGAGCAGGAGGAAGAAGTAGCAGGGTCTGCCTCGTGATGAGATTCAAGGGCCGTCACCTGATCTTCTCAATCGCTTCCACCACCCGGGCCCCCTCAGCGCGCACCTTTTTCGGCATCACGGCTTTAATAGTGGCCATGGGAACCGCTCCGTCTCGTGCAAGCGCCTCCAGGGCGTTAGCAGCGGCAAGCGCCTCATAGACGTTCCCCTCATTGACAACCTTGACGAGGACCGGGAGAATCTTCGCGCTCTCTCCGATATGGCCCAGTGCTTCCGCGGCCACTACCCGCACATCAAACACCGGGTCATCGAGCAACTTCACCAAGTCGTCCATCAGTGGAGCCGCTTCCTTGCCAAGCATCAGTGCTCCCGTTGCTCCCCAGTAGCGTATCAGAGGCGATTCATGCTGCGCACATTTC
>DFWB01000134.1:0-1735 GCA_002380675.1 Akkermansiaceae bacterium UBA4145 | reverse complement strand
ACCTCATCGGCTGGATAATCCTCACTCTGGGTAAATTCGTAGATGGTTCCGGATCCAGACAGCCCGGCATACATCCCCTCCGGGATCAGCCCCGTGTCCCGCGTTCTCAACACCTCGTTCCACAACTTCGTTCGCAGACCATTAAACACGTCCCGGTGCTCCTCGTCGGCGGCCAGGTTGCGAATCTGGAAGGGGTCATTCTTAATTATATACAACTCTTCAGCATGCTTCCGTTTCCAGAAGCGCGCCTGCACGTCGTTGCATTTCCCGGCCCTGAAGGCCTCATACCAGGAGCCCATGCTGGCCAGAACGCGAAAGGGATACGTGTAGGCCTGACCCAGAGGGCGGTGGGGGGAGAAATTATGCACGTAAAGATGCTCCTTGGTGCGAATCGCGCGTACGGTGTCGTAGCGCTCGTCCATCCGCCCACGGAAGAGATAGACAAATTCACGCTCCTTAGCTCCGGGGCCAAGGAAGGGTCGGCCTTCCCATATCCCGGGAATCTCAAGGCCACAAAGATTCACCGCGGTGGCTGGAAAGTCCACAAAAGCCACCAGGTGCTCGGACGTCTCCCCGGGCTTGCCCGGGGCAAGATGCTTCCATTTTTCCGGGAAGCGAATGATGAGCGGAACCCGCGATCCAGAATCGTGGATGTTACGCTTCCCCCGCGGCAGGGCTCCGCCGTGATCCGCGTAGTAGAACACAATGGTATTGTCCGCCTCGCCCAACTCTTCCAGCTCGCGCAATTTGTCGCCCACCCACTTATCCATCAGGAAAAGATTATCGAAGTAGCGCGACCAGTTTTCCCGCATGACCGGGGTATCCGGATGGTAGGGCGGAAGAATTACCTCTCCGGGCGGCACGACCCGCCGAGGCGGGTTTTGCTTCATGCGTCCGCGGTAGGCCTTGTCCGTAGTCTGACCCTCGTGGGAAAGGGTGGTGTTAAAAACGGCAAAGAAGGGCTGGTCTTTCCTCCGGTTCCTGTAGTGCGCTCTGCCGTTGCTCTCGTGCCAACCGACGTCCTTCCAACTCGCACGCTTCCCCTGGATCGACATATTGTAATCGGTCTTCGAGTTGTTGGTGCAATAGTATCCGGCCTCCCGGAAGACCTGCGGATAGTAAACTACCCCCCCGGGCACGGGCACACTGCTACGGTGATTATGGATGCCAAGCGTAGAGGCATTCATTCCCGTGATGAGCGTTGAGCGCGCTGCCGAGCATACTGGCGCCGAGGAAAAGGCATTGAGATATCTCACCCCCTGCTTCGAAAATCGATCTAGATGGGGCGTCTGGGCCTGCACATCACCGTAGCAGCCGAGATAAGGGCTATTGTCCTCACTTGTGATCCAGAGGATGTTAGGCCGGTCCGCTCCTTGGGAAAGAGACGAACTCCACAGGAGCAGAAGGGCAAGAGGGAGGAGGCGGAACATGGGCAAGCCTTAGCTGTACGGAGCGCCCATGGCAACACCACCGCGACATGAACACTCCCCATAACCCGCAATGCACCAAATCGAGAACTTTTCCTTTGTGCGAGGCTGAGTCCCGCTAGCCTTTCTGCGCAGATGAATCGCATCCTTCTTCTCCTCGCCCTGATTGTGACGCCTCTTGCTTCCCATGCGGCGCCAGACAACAAGCCCAATATCGTTCTCCTGTTTGCTGATGATCTGGGGCGCTATGCCTCCGCATATGGCGATCCGCAACGACCCTCAGCAAATGATATCGTCTCCACTCCCGT
>DFWB01000341.1:5972-15477 GCA_002380675.1 Akkermansiaceae bacterium UBA4145 | reverse complement strand
GTCCTTGAGCTTAAGCTTTAACAGCTTAGGTTGTATTACTACGCGACAATATCCGTTCCTTTTCTTATTCAGGAAATAAAAATTCTGGTGGTAATCCTCCGCAACCCAGAATTTTTCTGCCTTACGGATCTCGGTCACGATTGGCTTAGTGAACAGTTTCTGGGCTGCTTTCATGGACGCTTCGGTCACCTTTTTCTGCTCCTCGGAATGATAAAATACTGCTGAGCGATACTGCGGCCCTTTGTCGGCCCCCTGCTGATCCTTGCTTGTCGGGTCGTGCAGCTCCCAGAACCAGGCTAGAATGTCGGCCGCCGGAATCTTTTTCGGATCAAAAACGACCTGGACGACTTCCACATGACCGGTGTTCTTCTGGCAGATCTGTTCGTAGGTTGGATTGGGGACAAAGCCGCCCATGTAGCCCGATACAACCGAATGGACGCCCTCAAGTTGCTGATAGACGGCCTCCACGCACCAGAAGCATCCTGCCCCCAGAGAGATAGTTTCCGAGCCTTCTGGAATGGCTTTGGCGTCTGCCGCGAATTCTTTCATCTTCGTTTTCGGGAGGTTGCTGGACTTTTGGCTGCTACTATCCTGGCAGGATGCCGCGCCGATGAGGAACATGCTGAGGAGTGCCGTGATCGCAACTGGTTTCATGGTTTTGGAAGATAGAGGGTCTCCAGCGGTTGTGCAAACAGGAAGGACACGAACGTTGATACCCTGATCCCTTCTTGCCCGGCCCGCATTCTTCTTCTAGAAGTCGGATCTCATGGCAGTATGCGCTGTTGATATCGCAGGAGTTGAGAAGACGTATCGAGGGAGAGTTCAGGCGCTACGGGGGATCTCATTGCGGGTTCCCGAGGGTTCCATATTTGGATTACTGGGCCCGAATGGGGCTGGCAAGAGCACCCTGGTTAAGATTCTTACAACGATTATTCGCCCTACGAGATGCAGTGGTAGTCTTCTCGGTAGCCCGGTCGGGCACAAGCCAACCCTTCGAAAGGTCGGTTATCTTCCCGAGCATTCGAGGTTCCCAGCCTACCTGACAGGGAGGCAGGTCATCGGTTATGCCGCCGGACTGGGGGGTGTCAGGGTGAACCCTGAAGAGGTTGATAGTCTGCTCGATCTGGTAGGAATGAGTGGAGGAGCGGAAGATCGAGCGATCAAAACCTACTCCAAGGGAATGGTTCAGAGGATCGGGCTAGCTCAAGCTCTTGTGAATTCACCACGTCTTGTGATTCTTGATGAGCCTACTGATGGAGTTGACCCTGAGGGCCGGTATCACATGCGCAACATTCTGCAAAAGCTGCGTGATGATGGAGTGACCGTATTTGTTAACAGTCATCTTCTGGGCGAGTTAGAAACTCTGTGCGATTCTATTGCTATTCTGAAAGAAGGGCAGGTTGTCCGTCAGGGCGCACTTTCAGATCTGACCGCAGGTAGTCGTGGCTTCCAAGTGGCCGTTGAGGGCTCTTTGCCCGAAGAGGCGGCTTCTCGCATTCGGGGGCTCGTGCACTCTGTTAGCGAGAGGGAGATCACACTTCAAGGTGCTGATCCCGGTCCGCTGCAGGAGGTTCTTGATGCTCTCCGCGCAGCCGGAGTGGTAATACTTGAGGTGAGAAAATCTCACCAATCTCTCGAAGATCTCTTCATGGAATCGATCGTTGAGAAACAGGGCTTAAGGGAGGAAGGGGAGCGGTCATGAGAGTCCTCTGGGTGCTTCTTCTGGACTCTTTCAGAATGCTTCGTGCAAGGCGGCTTTTCTGGGTGGTTTTGGTCCTGTCTGGGTTGATCGGCATGGTTTATGCCTCGATTGGTTTCAATGAACGGGGAGTGTCTGCTCTTTTCGGATTGCTCGCCTTTGAGAGTGAACTTTTCCGTATGGGCACCGCGGAAGCGAAAGAGCTCTATTTGCTGCTCTTTACCAATGTCATCATTCCATACTGGTTGGGATTCTGCGCGATTGTGCTCGGGTTGATTTCGTGTGCCTCGATTTTTCCCGAATTCATCCAGAAGGGTTCGATTGATTTCGCCCTTTCCAAGCCACCGGCCCGGGTCACCCTGTTTTTCGGAAAATATCTCGGAAGCCTGTTGTTCGTTCTGATGCAGGTGCTGCCCTTTAGTCTGATCGTCTACATGAGCCTTGGTCTTCGTTTCGGGGATTGGAACATGAGTGTTTTCTGGGCTGTTCCTTTGGTCGTGTTGTCTTTCAGCTTTGTCTATGCTGTTCATGTTCTTATTTCAGTCTGGTCAGGATCCATGATTCTGGGGCTCTTTGCGGCGCTGCTGGTATGGGGTGGATCGGTCCTCGTTGAATGGGGGGAAGATGTCTCCTATCAGTTCGCCTATACCGCGCCCCAACTGGGCATTGAGCTCGATTGGGAAGAAGCCGACCACGACGAGGTGGAGCCGAGGGAGAGTTCAGAGGATTACATGGTTCGTATTCATTGGGTGCTGGATTCAGCTCGCCTCGCTCTCCCAAAGACCCGCGCGGTAGGCGGCCAGATGCGCTCCCTGATTAGAGTGGATGAGAACGGTGGAGGGCTGGCTGGAAAGAGTCTCCTGGCGTTATTGCTCAGGGATCCGATTAACGACATCCCGGAGCGCCATTCCGAGATAGAGCGGGCTGCTGATCAGCGCCATCCTGTCTGGAAGGATCTGGGGAGTAGCCTCCTCTACGAATTGGCCGTTGCGGGTCTGGCGTTAGTGATCTTCGTGAGGCGAGACTTCTGACCAGAGGTCAGGGCTGCTCCTGGGTGCCGAGGTGCTCCTCGATGAAGTTGGCCATATAGGTGGATCCAAAGAGTTCCTTAGTCAGCACGGGTTCAGGTTTTCCGGGTCGATAAAGGGCGTTTACCGGAACAGCGCGTCGTTTGAACTCAGCGAGGACGGTCGATATTCGAGAGTCGTAATTGGTGTAATCGGCCTTTAAGGCGAGGACGTTGTGCTTGGAAAAGAGGGCCTGAACTTTTCCATTGTAAGCTCTCGATTTATTCACCTGGCAGGTCGCGCACCAGGTTGCGGTAAAGTCTACGTAAACGGGTCTGCCATTAGCGATGGCCTCCTCGACCGCTTCAGGGCTCCAAGTCTCCCATGTCAGCCCTTCGGCGGGAGGTTTAGAGTATAATGCTCCCGTTGCAGCGAATGCGAGTGCGAGAAGGTAGCCAATGATACGTGTGGACTTGGTTCGTGACACGACACACCAGCGTCCATAGACCCAGCAGGCGATGCCGATCATGGTAAGGCCAAGAACGATCGGTAGCATCTTCGGGAGGCCCACTTCCTTCAAGGAGAGAAACGACCAGAGGAGGAAGCCAGTGGTGCCAAAAAGAAGGAATGCCATTGCCTGTTTGAAGGATTCCATCCATGGACCCGGACGAGGAAGTCGTTCAACCAATTTTGGGAATGCAGAAAGCAGGACGTAGGGAAAGGCGAGGCCAAGTGCCATTACTGTGAATGCCACAAGGAAGAGGAGGGGAGGGAGGTTGAAGGCCAGCCCGATTGCGACTCCGAGAAAAGGAGCAGAGCATGGGGTGGCAACCACGGTGGCAAGCACCCCGGAGAAGAAGGAGCCTGCGGCTCCCTGCTTTCGGGTGAGATTGCCGCCCACGCTGGTTGCGGAGGCTCCAATTTCAAATATGCCGAACATGTTCATGGCCAGGCTGAACATCACGAGCATGAGGCCCCATAAGACCCACGGGTTCTGTAGCTGATAGCCCCATGTGACTTCCTGTCCACCGTTGCCGATAGTGCCTTCTCTCAGGGCCAGCAATAGGCCGGAGAGAACCCAGAAAGAGAGAATTACCCCTGCCGCGTAGATAACTCCATGGTTCAGAATCTTCCGTCGGTCTTCCCCGGCCTGCTGGACGAAGCTCATAATCTTGATTCCGATCACGGGAAAGACGCAGGGCATAAGATTGAGAATCATGCCCCCGAGAAACATACCTCCGAGGATGGTGAGAAGCTTGCCGAAGCTCACGTGTTCATCTTCCCGGTCCCCTAACGAGGCGTTTACCTGATAGCCTTTTTCTCCAACGGTCAGGATTCCGGAAATCTCATTCCCGGGGGGGCTGTCGCTGTTTTTGTTGAGCGCCAAGCTCCATCGAATCCCCTCCTCATTCCGTGTCACTATCGGTTCGGACTGGGCATCGAGAACCTGATCAAAGTCGTAGAAATGAATTGTGCCATCAGCGACTGCATCCGCGGGTGAAAGAATAAGGGTGACAGCATCCGCTGTTGCAACGGCTTGGACCTTAAGCTCAGAGGGAAGGGTGGTCGGCAGCATGGCGCGCGCGTCTGCAAAAGCCTGGGTATTCGCGGCAACCAAGCTTAAAGCGGGTCCGACTGTGACCGTCACGATCCTAGGGGTTTCCGGGGCGCCTATCCCGGGTTCGGGGCGGCAGTTGGCCTCATCGCAAATCTGCCAGCGGGGAGAGGCGGCAATCTTCATCTGCGTCCCAGACGGCAGCCCAGCAGGCGGGGTTATCCTGAACAGGTGGGAAACGGTGGGCTCATACCCATAGGTCTTTTTTCCTGCGGTGGTGCCGATGTGAGGGATTGGCCATCCGACTCGCTCCACCTGAAACCCGGGAGGGAGGTCCCAGTTAGGCTTGAGAGAAGTGCCCACATAACCCGGATTGATAAAGTAGGAGTGCCACCCGGGCGGATGGGTCATCTTCATCAGCACGTGGAATGGTTTGCCAGACGGGACTTCGCGGGCCTCTGCGAGGAACTCCAGAGTGCTCGAATCGGTGTCGGCTTCCGATGCGGCAAAGGGATCAAATTGATTCCCAAGGCTTACTGGAGTGAAGACTGCAATGGTGCCAACGAGCAGGGAAAGGAGCAGGTAGTTGCGAGTGACCATGAGCTGTAAGATGTTTGGTGTGATCTTACTGGAAAATCGAGAAAGAAAAAGCAGCGGGAAACCCCGCTGCTTTTGGCAATTGAGAGGGTGATTTTGGCTCAGCTTTCTAATAGCCCCGCCCTTGAACATGCCCTTGCTGGCGATCCTTGGCATTTCCAGCTGCGGCACCTGCTGCGCCTCCGACAGCAGCGCCTATCAGCGCTCCCCGTCCGGCATCTCCATCGCCTACATTGTTGCCGATAATCGCTCCTGCGAGGCCTCCAATAGCCGCGCCAGTGAGGGCTCCTGCCTGAGTGTTGGGTCCCGCTGCACAGCTGGCAAAAAGGAGAGAGAGCACCGAGGTGACGATAAGAAGGATGTTCTTTTTCATAATTTGGAGGTGGGGTGAGATAGTTCTGATAGATTAATCAATTTTGCGGTGAGAGCCAGCGGAAAGTATCCTAGCTCTCGTTGCGGCAAGGTTTCTCCGGACTTGCGCTGAGGATTTTGCGGATCAGGCGGGGCCCATGATAAATAAAGCCGGAGTAGAGTTGAAGCAGGGTGGCCCCAGCATCAATTTTTTCTTGGGCGTCCGACGGGGACATGATTCCACCTACTCCGATGATGGGAATCTTCCCTCCCACGGCTTGATGGAAGGCTTCGATGACTTTCGTCGACCGGTTTCCCAGGGGGGCGCCTGATAGCCCCCCCGTCTCCTGGGCCAAGGGCTCTGCTTTTATGTCAGCTCGATTGATGGTGGTGTTGGTGGCGATAATCGCATCGAGAGAGTGGTCGAGGAAGACCTGTCCCAGCGCGCAAATCTCCTCGTCATCAAGGTCGGGAGCGACCTTGATTGCAAGAGGCACAGTTCTTCCTGTCTGGTCCGCAAGGGTTGCCCGTTCGGCCTGAAGTCGCTCGAGGAGATGAGCTGCGGCCGTGGCTTCTTGTAGCGCCCGCAGCCCCGGGGTATTGGGAGAAGAAAGGTTGACCGCGATGTAGTCCGCCACTGGCCAGGCGCTTTTGAGGCAGAGGAGGTAATCATCCACCGCGTGCTCGTTTGGAGTGTCCTTGTTTTTTCCTATATTAAACCCCACACGGCCCTTGAAGGTGGTCGAGGATTCAACATTTCGAACACCTTCCTCGATCCCAGGATTATTGAAGCCCATCCGATTGATGATGGCCTCGTGCTCAGGAAGGCGAAACAGGCGAGGGGTGGGGTTTCCGCCTTGGGGTCTCGGGGTAATTGTTCCGATCTCGATAAAGCCAAAACCGAGACGTCCGAATGCGTCGATCGAGTTGCCTTCCTTGTCGAGCCCGGCGGCCAAGCCGAGACGATTAGGGAAAGTAAGGCCCATGCACCTGATTTCCTCGGATTGAGGGGGTTCCCCAGCCAGGGCCTGAAGTATGCCGTACCGGTCTGCTGCCCGGAGGGCGCGCAGGGACCAGTTGTGGGCCCGCTCAGCCTCAAGTCGAAAGAGGGCCTTTCGTGCAAGTGGGTAAGTCCGCTCTAGCATCCTGGGGTGGCTTTAAGGTTGATGTGTTTCTGAGTTTAAAGGCTCTGGTCAGCTGACAAGATGGTCAACAATGGAGTCGACCAGCATAGTGCCTTGCCCTTGCAGCACGAGGTGCTCGCCTTTCCAGTCGGCGAGACGCTCGCTGACAATAGCTTCAATTCGAGTCGGTGGGACTTCTGAGAGGTGTCGGCGGTGCACTCCAGCATCGGTCCTCAACATCAGGGCGATTCGCTCCAAGTCAAGCTGAGCCGGCGTGAGGGTTTCCACTTCGGATTCTGTGGATCCGCCTTTGCCGATCTGCACAAGGTATTCGGCCGTGTCAGGGATATTCTTCCATCGGCGGCCTGAGATCGTTGAAACGGCAGATGGGCCAAGACCGAGGTAGTCGCCCCCTCTCCAATATCCTTTGTTGTGCCTGCTCTCGTACCCCGGATACGCATAATTCGACGTCTCATAATGTCGAAGTCCGCGCGAGGTAAGGAGCTCGTGTGCCAGCTCGTACATGGAGGCGTTGGTTTCTTCGATGTCGGTGTAAAGGCCTTCGCGAAAACGAGTGAAAAAGGGTGTGTCTTCTTCGTATGTGAGGTTGTAGGCAGATATGTGATTCGGGGAGAGCTCGAGAGCGCTTTCAAGGCTTTCCCTCCATTGGTCCAGAGTTTGCCCTGGGATAGAAAACATCAAATCAATGCTGACGTTTTCAATGCCGGCAGCTCTCAGAAGGTCAACGGAACGCGCTATTCCACGCGGTCCGTGAGTTCTGCCCAGCGTTTTCAGGACCTCGGGACTAAATGATTGGGCGCCTAAAGAGACCCGTGTCACTCCGGATTGGGCAAACGTCTTGGCGGCAGACTTGCCAAAGGTAGCCGGGTTTGCCTCGAGGTTGATCTCGGTATCCGGGGCGAACCGGAAGATGTCGCCGAGTCCGTCGAAAAGTTTGTGAATGAGATCAGGAGAAAGCATGCTGGGTGTCCCCCCGCCAAGATAGACAGTGTCAATTTCAGGAGCGTTTATTGAAGATGAACGGAGCTTTGCTTCGCGGAGGATGCCATCAACAAAGTAGCCCATATCTGTCTCCCCCGGCTTATGTTTATAAAAGGCGCAGTAGGGGCAGATGTCCCGACAGAAGGGAATATGGAGGTAAAGATGAATGAGATCTCGGGATGATTTGGGATTGGTCAAGGGGTCGTTAAGTAGCCACTCTGCTTCAAGACGATGAACACGGCGGACCTCTCTACCGATATACTGAAAGCGGTGTCGCGGTCCTTTTATCTCACTCTCAGGCTCTTGCCGAGTGAGTTTCGAGGTCCACTGAGCCTCGGCTACCTTCTCGCGAGGCTCAGCGACACGATTGCGGACGCAGGGGCCTTGGAGTTGACTCATCGAAAAACACTTTTGAGTTCCTTTTGTTCCGTAATGAAGAGCCCTGGCCTGACCAAAGAGGCGGCCGAGCTGTGTGCGAGGCTTCCCAAGGAGATGGATGGTGCCGGTCTCTCTGAGGGTGAAATGGAGCTCGTGCGGCGGGCAGGGGACTGCGTGGGCTGGCTGGAATCCATGGAAGGTAGTCGTGCAGCGGCGATCAGGAGAGTAGTGGGAATCATTACTGAGGGGCAGTCATGGGATCTGGAACGATTTCAGGGGGAGGGAATCGTGGCCCTGAGCGATGATGGAGAATTGGAAACCTACGCCTATCAGGTTGCGGGATCCGTGGGCGAATTCTGGACAGAAATAGGGGTAATTTGTGACCCGGATTTTTCCCGCTACTCGAGCGAGAAGCTTCGGGTTCTTGGTGCGAACTATGGAAAGGGGTTGCAGCTGGTGAACATTCTCAGGGATATCCCGGAGGATCTTGAGAGGGGGCGGTGTTACCTGCCCGGGGTCAATCCCGGTGATCCAGTCGCAATCTGTGAGGCTCTCCCTCGGTGGCATAGCCGGGCGAGGGTGCTTCTCGCAGATGGAATCAAGTATACTTCTTCGCTGCGAGGTACGCGACTCCGCACCTCAACAGGGCTTCCTGCCGTGCTGGGCCTTCGGACGCTCGAGCGGCTCGAGGACGCCTCATGGGAGGATCTTCAGAAAGGGGTCAAAATTTCTCGCAGGATGGTCAAGCGGACTCTTTTCGGAGCGCTTATGTTGAGTGCGTGGTGGTTGCCGGGATCCTGGAAGAGTTATCACCGTCGCATTGAATTGTCCCAAAGCCCCTGAAATTTAATCCATGGGTAAGTCCACCGATATACGCTGTGTGGGAGCGAATCTTTATTTCCTCCCGGTAGAGACAAGGGTTCCATTGAAGTTCGGGGCAGAGACTCTTACCTCGGTAACGTGTGCAAGGGTTTGCGTCCGGGTTGAGGGAGAGAACGGCCAATGGGCGGAGGGATGGGGCGAGACGCCTTTGAGTGTCACATGGGTCTGGCCAAGCGAACTTGCGTATGAGGTGCGCCATGAGGCAATGCGTGCGTTTTGCATCCATCTCGCTGAAGCTTGGTCGGGTTTTAATGGGTCAGGTCACCCGATTGAATTGGGGTATGACTTTCTGGAAGGCGAACTGCCACAGCTTCTTCAAGGGTTCAATGATTGTAGGGAAGGGGCTCCCATGCCGTGGCTAGCGGCGTTGGTTTGCTGTTCGCTCTTCGATATTGCCGTTCATGATGGCTACGGCAATTTACACGGCCTTAGCGTCTATGAGACCTATGGGTCGGCGTTCATGAATCGTGATCTCTCTGCCTTCCTGACCGCATCAGCGGATTGTGAACGGAGGTTTCAGGGTGCCTTTCCGGCTGATTTCCTGAAGAGTCGCGCGAGCTCCTTACCAGTATGGCATTTGGTGGGAGGGTTGGACCCCGTTGGTGCTGAGGAGCTCAATGGTGATGAGCCTGAAGATGGCTATCCAGTAGAGTTGTCCGATTGGATTGCGCGTGATGGGTTGAAATGTCTCAAAGTCAAATTGCGTGGAAATGATGCGGACTGGGATTTCGCAAGACTCGTCAAAGTAGGCGAAGTGGCTATGGCGGGAGGGGTAGATAGTCTTAGCGCCGACTTTAATTGCATGGTGACCGATCCGTTGTATGTCACGGAAACTCTAGATCGGCTCGAATCAGAACATCCTCTGATTTATCGGATGCTTGTTTATGTGGAGCAGCCTTTCCCCTACGAC
>DFWB01000341.1:0-5674 GCA_002380675.1 Akkermansiaceae bacterium UBA4145 | reverse complement strand
TGGAGCAGCCTTTCCCCTACGACCTCGAGGAGCATCCTATTGATGTTAATGGGGTTTCGTCACGCAAGCCTCTGTTCCTCGACGAGAGCGCTCACGATTGGAAGCTGGTAAGGATGGGGCGCGAGCTCGGGTGGACCGGAGTTGCATTGAAAACGTGCAAGACGCAAACAGGTGCGCTTCTTAGCTGTTGTTGGGCAGAGGCTCATGGCATGAGTCTCATGGTGCAGGATCTTACTAACCCGATGCTGGCTCAAATACCTCATGCTCTTCTTGCTGCTCACGTAAATACAATCCGAGGCGTGGAAAGTAATTCGATGCAATTCTATCCAGAGGCCTCAAGGTTCGAGGAAACGGTTCATCCTGGGCTTTATCGAAGGCGGAGTGGACGGATCGTCCTCGATAGTGTCACCGGCAGCGGCTTTGGATACCGCCTTAATGAGATCAGTCGTCCTCTCCCTGATCCAGCAATACAGTGTTAGTCAGGCTCTGGTGTGCTATCCGCGCCTTGGAGAGATTCATCGATTAATCCGATATTGCCAGCAAGCACGTTATTGCCTGGGTCGCGATCCTGATTGCCGTTCAGATTGATCGAGCTCCTGATTGCAATCTGCTGATTATCCTCCGGCTCGTTTACGGGAAGGGAGACAACATGAGACCCGCCTTCCTGGAGAAGAGGGAGGGCCATGCTGAAGATGTCATCATTGATAATGACGTCCACGCTTGCGCCAGAGATCGCCTCAGTCCCTTGGTTTTGCACGGTTACCTGAAGGGTGCCCACCACATCGTCGGGGCCTGGCTCTTGATACCAGTTAGAGGCCACTGCGAGGTCGAATCGGCCGTCCGTATATGCGTTGACCATGCGGTCAACGTCCAGTGTGCCGCCTCCGTAGAAGGGGTCGTGGCCAGGGGCGCCCGACGCGTTCAGGTTGCTCTCAAGAATGGACTGGGCCTGAAGGGGGAGTAATTGGCCGGATTGAGTTTCAGTAAGTGCCGCTCCGAGGGCACCCGCAACCAGTGGGGCGGCGGCGGAGGTGCCCGTGAAACTGGTGTATTCCTCGCCGGGCCAGGCAGCAAGTACCTCAAAACCTGGTGCCGCCACGTCTATCGAATCGCCCGTATTGGAAAAGGCGAGATGCTGACCAGCGGCATCGACTGCACCGACCGCGATTACGTTTTCATAGGCTGCCGGATAAGCCGGAACAGTGTATCCTTCGTTTCCAGCGGAGGCTACGATAAGAACCTGCTTCTCACCCGCATAGGCAACCGCGTCCTGCACGAGAAGGCTGTCTCCGTAGGATGCCATCGAGATGTTAATAATTTGGGCCCCTTCATTGACAGCTCGAACGATTCCCTCCGCAAGAAGGAACGAGTTGGAGCTGCCGTTCTCGTCGGCAATTCTTATCGAAAGAAGATCGGCGGCAGGCACGATTCCCTGACTGATCCCGTCTCTTCCTACCATGAGAGCGGCAACCGCCGTGCCATGCCCGTGTATTTCTGTGCTGGAGGGCTGGCTGCCGCTGACCAGATCTATCTCCCGCACACGAGACCCGAGGGTTTCGTGTTGACCGACACCAGTATCCAGCATGGCAATTCTCACTCCTTCTCCCCAATCGGAGTTGTCGGTTGTGACCCCGAGCCACTCAAGGGTGGTTCTGCCAAAACCTATTGCTCCTGGCTGTGCCCCCACTTGGGGAAGATCAGGAATTGAAACGCGAAAGTTGGGAGCGCTCTCATCGTCCAGCAGACCATCAAGATCCTCTCGGTCGTCGAAGCCGATGCGGACGGCCCGCAGGTTATCGAGGCGGCCGAGGACTCTGAGCTTGGTTTCCCCAACACGCGTGAGGAAATTCCGGTAGCCTTCTTCGTCTTTGAACCTGACAATGCGCTCTCCGGGGAGGCCAAACAAGATCTCGTCGATCCCGGGGGCCTTCCGGCTATTGTGGCGCCACGGCGCTTTACTGGGGGCATTGGGTCTATCGAATTGGATATGGGGACGAGGACTCCCTGAATCGGCAGCGTTCTGTTTGCCCTTCACGGTAGCGACGATGTCCCGGACGAGCCAAAATCCCAAAACCAGTGCAGTGATGGTCGCAATGCCGAGATAGTATTTATTTTTCGGGCTCGTCACAATGCCTGTAATTCCAGTCTGAGCGTGTTCTTGTCGTCGCCCTCGTTGTCCATACTAATATACTGGCGATCGCACCAAAGAAAACTCAATCCGACTGCTTGTAATTCAAAGGATACCACCTTCGGGTGCGAAGAATCTTGAGCTTTGTCGAGGGTGGGTCAGAAAGCGCAGGTGCGAGACTTACTGCGAGACCCTGCGTGGCAGGAGAAGGATGTGGGTTTCCCTCTGCCCGATTCCTCCCATGCCTGTGTCGTCAGTCTGCCCACTTGGGAGTCGGTCATTGGCTATGAGGAGGACGATGCGGCGATTGTTGCAAGAATGCGAGCGGGATACCCCCGATTTTTTATCCACCCCATTACTGCTCGATATTTTGAGGGAGTAGAAGCGCGGGTTGCCAACAAAGGGGAGAGAGTGATAGCCTATTCCTCGGAACAGGCCGCGCGGCGGGCTGCGTCTTACGTTTCGGAACAGGCTGGTGTCACTGTCCGACAGCTATCCGAGGAGCGGTCACATCTAGTGGTGCCGGAATCAGGCTACGCGGCAGCACGGGACTATTGGAGGCATACGGGAGAAATTATCAGCAGCCGTCAGGCAGAGGACCTGATAAGCGGCAGGAACACTGATCCGGGGCTCGCAGGAGGTCAACGGGAGTCGATGGCGAGGGTTCTCGAGGTAGATCCTCAGGACGCATTCCTGTTGGAAAGTGGGATGGCTGCGATCTTCACGCTTTTTCGAATTATCACGGAGCGGCGGCCGGGCTTAAAGACCCTCCAATTATGTTTTCCTTATGTGGACGCTCTCAAGATTCAAGAGCAGTTTGGTGCAGGGGTTGATTTCGTCAATGAGGCGACCGGAGAAGAACTTGAGCAAGCCCTGCGAGGGATCAGGTCTGGGCGCTATGCTGCAGTTTTTTGTGAGGTGCCAAGTAATCCGTTACTGCATACGGTGAATCTCGGGGCGGTTGCAGACGCATGCCATGAGGGGGGAGTGCCCCTCTTGGTCGATGATACGGTTTGCAGCCACCTTAATATTGATACTTTGGCCTACGCGGATGCCGCTTCAACAAGTTTGACCAAATGGGTTTCCGGAGTGGGTGATGTTCTTGCAGGGTCGATTCGACTACGGAATGATTCTCAATTTGCCGATGAGTTTCGAGAGGCCCTCGAGCGGGAGGTCCCCGGGGGATCTCGCCTTTACCACCGGGATGGCGATGCCCTTGTTCAAAATGCCTCTGATTTTCACGCGAGAGTGACGGAATGCAATCGTAACGGATTACAGGTCGCTAGTTTCCTGACGGACCAGCCCGAGGTTTCGGAGGTGTGGTACCCCGCTTCTACGGACCGGGAAGCTTATGAGGCCATACGCCGTCCAAACGGTGGCTTTGGAGGCTTGATCAGCTTTACTCTGAAGGAGGCCGACAAAACTGCTGCACTGTATGAAGCGATGCAGTTTTGCAAAGGACCCAGTCTAGGCACTGACTATACCCTGTTGTGTCCCTACACAATGCTCGCTCATTACCGGGAGATGGCATGGGCCCGTTCCTGCGGAGTGAGTGAGGCGCTGCTGAGAGTTTCAGTGGGAAGGGAGCCAGAAGAGGTGCTTCTTGCACGCTTGAAGAGTGCGTTTTCGGCGCTTCGCTAGGCGGGATCTGAGGGCCTCGGTCATGCAGAATGCCAGGTATTAGTCTCGATGATCTTCAGGGTGGAATGCCTCAACGGTCGAACAATAGGGGCCGAGGCGCTCAGAAGCTGCGTTCCTCACTCGCGTTGCAATCTCAAGCATCAGAATCGGAAGAAGAAGGGATGAGATCCGGCGTTCCATCACCTTTGAAGGTTCGCCGTCGTGGCTCGGAGGAGGGATTTCGTCCGGGCAGAGCACCGAAAGGATGGCCAGAAGTGCTCGTGGAGATCCACCATGCATGACGGTCAGAAGTTGTTCCCGCATCCAGCGGGTGCAGAAAAGCCAATAAGTTGCGTTGTTTTCTCGATCTTCAAAACTATCCACGATGTCATCCCAAAGAGAACTACTTCCGCTGTAGAGGATTGGTTCGGTCTGGCGTGCAGTCTCCTCGACTGTGTCCAGAAGGAATTTGAAATGGCCCGGGATGTTCATAATCGAAGGAGGTCGGTGTCTCTCTAACCGTAAAACGTGATCGGTAGTTTTTTATTCAGGTTTGATTCTAGTTTTGGTGGGTGACGGGCAGGAACTGCAATGGTTTGGTCTAACCTACACGCAAGGCGGGAGGGGGGCTATCCACCTGTTCTGCTTTTCGCGGAATCGCTTCGCGCCACAGTCTTTTTGCAATTCCTGCTATTTTTCAGGAGTGAAAGCCCGTCTGGTTAGCCTGTTGGGGCGTTCTCGCTGGATGTGCTCTACCACTGCAAGGTTATGTTCTTGCTTCAACAGCCTTACTCGTAAACCAGCGTGAATTCCCAAGGCCTTTTGAACTCGAATCAATCTTTAGGATTCATGAGACGGGCGACCCTTTTGGAGGAATCGGGCGAGTGGGTCCCTCGTAGGAATCCAAGGCAGAGAGAGGCTGGGCCGCTGAAAGAGCCCGTTCTTGGGGTTCTTATGTCTCAGGGGCGCTCCCAGATCTGAAGAAGCAAAGTGTCTCGGGGGACGCTTGGGATGGTGAGGGGGAAGACGGTGTTCTGATTGATCTCAATCCGGGGTCGAAAAGATTGAAAAGAGCCTGTCGAAGACCGGCGAATCTCAAAGCTGCCAGCCGGCAGATTCCGGACATTCAGGGTCAATTGTCGAGTTTTCGGATTGTAGCCATCGATGACAAGTTCGACTTCCGAGCCGCACCCGATGAGCCCCGAGAGGTTGTAACGGGATACGAACTCCCAGATCACCTCCTTTGAGAAAGAAGGCCACGAGTGGGGGCCGTTTTGGATGCGGTAGTGCTCTACGGTATGGCAGCCGTCCCCCTTGTCCCAGAGGTAACGGGTGACTCCGGGGGAGACCGTCGATGTGACCGGAGATTTGTTCGTGCCATTCAGAGAGGCCCAGTGGGTATTAAGGCTCCCCATGGAAATAGAATACTGATTGCCGTTGTAGGGATTGTAGGTGTCCTCGGTTCCATGGATGGAGAGAATCCCAGTGCGATTCGTGGTGGAGCAATCCTCTAGGGTCCACTCCCACATGCTCGCCGCGACCGAGGCAACGGCCGCAACTTGATCGCCGAGATAGCAGGCAAGATCCCACATGAGGTTGCCGCCCAGGGAGAAGCCGCAGGCGTATACCCGGGCGGGGTCTGCGGCGTAATCTCTGACGAGTAAATCGATCATGGATCGGGTAAACCCGATTTCATCAGTGCCATTGTCGTAAGGGCCCTCAGAGTTCCAGTAGGACGACCCCTCATAGAGTAATCCCTGTGGGTAGACCGCGATGAACCGTTCAGAATCGGCGAGGGGTCGGAAGTCTGCAGTGAAGCGCATCATGTCCTCAGCGGAGTCGTCACCGCCATGAAAGCAGAACAGGACGGGTAGGGATTCAGAAGGGTGGAAGTCTTGGGGAAGATACACCAGGAGTTGCCTCTGG
>DFWB01000222.1:9047-22033 GCA_002380675.1 Akkermansiaceae bacterium UBA4145 | reverse complement strand
TTCTGGTTGAGGCGGTAGACGACGATCATTTTTACCGCTCCGTTTGTGCCCCAGGTTCGCTTGACGAGTGTGCGGTCATCGGGGCTGCGCCGAAACACTGTTCGCGACCCATCCTGATGGCGCTTGATACGCACGTTTGGCCCGTCTTTTTCCCATTTCTCCTGAAACTTGTCTGGGAAAGACTTTTTCTCGTTCTGACTCATTCCGATATTCGGGGTGAGCAAGAGCATCGAGATAGCGGAAACTACCACCATGGGAAACGCCGGGTGAGAAAGCATAAGCACAAGAGGTAGCTGTGAGTTTATAGGATAGCAACGGCTAATGAGAAGCTCCCGGGATGTGACCCCGGGGTGAGTAAGAGTGTCCCGTCCGCTTTTTTGATGCGGTCGGCAGGAAATTAGGGTTTTTTCTCTTTTAAGCGGTGATTTGGAAAGCAGGTACAAATACCCTCCAATTGGATCAGGGGGTTGTCATGGGGATTCTTAATGTGACTCCCGATTCCTTCTCGGATGGAGGACGCTATCTTGCAGTCGACCAGGCTCTGAGCAGGGCCCGCGCCATGATTGCCGAGGGGGCCGGGATCATCGATGTTGGTGGGGAATCAACGCGCCCGGGAGCATCTCCAGTTACTGTCTCTCAGGAGTTAGCCCGAACGATTCCGGTGATAGAGGGGCTCCGCTCCGAGTGGGCGGGCCTCATTTCCATCGATACGAGTAAAGCCGCTGTTGCGGAGCAGGCGCTGGCCGCCGGGGCGAATATAGTCAATGATGTCTCTGGGCTGCGGGCAGACGAGAGGATGCTGGAAGTTTGTGAAGCGGCGGGTTGCGGAATTGTCGTCATGCATATGCAGGGGCAGCCACGGACGATGCAAACCGATCCGAACTATGTCGATGTAAGGGCCGAAGTTCGGGAGTTTTTTGAGGAGCGTTTTCTGACCCTAACGACTTCAGGCATAGATGCCGAAAGCTTGGTTTTCGACCCCGGGATCGGGTTTGGTAAGAACTTGGGTCACAATCTTTCCCTGCTCAGCGGTTTGGAGAAGCTGGCTGTGCGGGGCCGCCCACTTCTCATCGGGATTTCCCGAAAAAGTTTTCTCGGGAAGGTTCTGGACGATGACTCACCTGATCTCCGGGAGTGGTCCACGGTGGCCTTGACAGCAGCGAGCCGCATGCAGGGTGTGCTCCTGCACCGAGTTCATTCGGTAAAAGGGAATCGTGATGCCCTCAGGGTCGTCGAAGCTGTTCTGGCCTCGGATGGGAGCGCCCAAACTATGCCCTGAAGTTGAGCGCAGAGAGCTGCGCTTACCCCTTGTTCCAGTAGATTACCACGTTTCGAGTAGATCGGCCGCAGGCGATGATATCGGGCTTTCCGTCCTCGTTGAGATCCACAACTTTCAGATCCTCGCAGGCAATCTTGTCGTCAATAAGGTGTGTGATCCACATGCCTTGTTGCTCGCCCGGGGTATATAGCTTGATGCCTACTTTCCCCTCCTTATTCGGGTTGCGCCACCCTGCCACGACCTGAAGGCTTCCCGTGCCGAGAATGTCAGCGTATTCCAATGCATGGCCTTGGTTGAGACTGTCATCAAGGACGGTCCGCTTCCACCCTGTCTTTCCTATTCCCTTGCCTCCAGTTCCCTCGTAAACGGCGACTGTGTTTCCATGGATTGGTTCGATACAGGCGAAGGTGTTTCTTTGCCGTGCAGGCTCACCCTTGCCGAATTTGCCAATACGGATCTCGCCCGCTCCTCCATTCATGTCGGGTAAGGCGAGATCTCGCGATTGCCACTTTCCCCCAGTAAGCCAGACCGATCGGGCTCCCTCGGCTCCCCCGATGATTACGGTGTCAATGGAGCCATCTCGATAGATGTCAAAAGAGTCAAAGTTATGAGTCTTGTGGAGTTCATTATTAATGATGGCGGTTTTCCAGCTGCCGCCTGCGGACGGATTGCTGGGAGGGAAGTAGGCGGTCACATTGACAGGCTTTCCCTCGCCTCCACGATTCCCCCTCCCATGGAGAGGGAGGACTACGAGGGCATATTTTTTGTCGCCGACATGAACCCACCGCATCCGGTGAGTCGTCGGATCGTGGGGAAGTTGGACTGGTTTTACCTTGCCCAGAGATCCCAGATAATGGATCGATCCGGATTGTTCTTCGCTGTCGGTGTTCCCCGGATTCCAGTTTCCGCCGACGGCTACTTCCACCTTGCCATCTCCATCAATGTCACGTGCTGCGATGCAGACATTATCCCGCAGTTGGTTGCGCTTATCCCCCTGATGGAAAGTGTGGAACAAATGCTTTTTCCATGAGGGGTTTTCATACCAGATAAAATCGCGCTTGTCCGCGAGGAGGATATCCTGATCGCCATCGCCGTCGACATCTCCAACAGCCAGGCCATAACCGATGGCGATTTGTGGGTCGATCGTCTGAGCTTTGAATGGAGCTTCAGCTAAGAGGAGGGAGCCGGTGCAAAATCCGAGAGTGAGAGAGAAGGAAAGCGGTAGAAGTTTCATTAGCAGATAATGCAGTTCAGGACAGGGCGGGGAGTCTAAGTGTTCAGGGTGGCGACGGAAAGCTATTGCTTCTGTTATCTCCTGCGGAAAAGAAGGGTGGGCCTTATTCAGGCGCTCTGGGGGGCTCTGATGACGATTACCGTTGCCTGAGCTCACCTTAAGGCTAAGATCTTGAGGGGAAAGTGTTACATTTCTTGCAAGAGCACTGGCGCAGTGCAGTAGAGATCCTGATTCTCTGGGTCTTCATCTATCAGCTCTACCGTACTTTCAGGGCGACTCGGGGCGCTAGAATCCTTGTGGGGCTAGCGATGATTTTTGTGGTGTTGACACTCGCTTCCCAGTTTCTGCAGCTCGAGGTCATGCAATTCATCATTACCCGGGTGGCGGTGGTGGCGGCCCTGGCTCTCCTGATTATATTCCAGCCAGAATTAAGAATGGCTCTCGCGCGCCTCGGAAGTTCTCGCTTGTGGTCTTTTAATTCGACTCAGCAGCAGGAATTTCTGGGAACTCTCTCGGATGCGGTCTGGCAGCTCTCTCAGAAAAGATATGGAGCTCTTTTTGCAATCGAACGGACCATGGGTTTAAAGGATCATATCGAGACCGGAGTAGGAATCAAAGGGGTGCTCAGTCCCGAGTTGGCGCTTACTATCTTTCATCCGAAAACCGCTCTGCACGATGGGGGAGTCATTTTGTCGGGAGAGAGAATTGTTGCGGCCTCGTGTGTGTTTTCGGTAAGCCAATCGGAGGTTGGAGATCGGTCAATGGGCTTGCGGCACCGGGCGGCAATCGGTCTTACTGAGGAGAGTGATGCGGTGACGATTGTCGTTAGTGAGGAGACCGGGCAAGTCTCCATATGTATCGATGGCAAGATTGAGAGAAATCTAGAAGAGGATGTATTCAGAGAGCGATTAGAAGAAATTTTCCTCAGTGATAGTGATGTTGACGACAATGAAGAAGGATTTGATGAAGAAGGACTTGATGAAGAAATTATTCGTGAACAACTGGATTCCCAAGATCGCGTCGCTGCTGGTGGCGGTCGCTCTATGGTTTCTGATTAGCGGATATCAGGAAGATAATCCAGTCATTGGCGACACGGTGCCGGGGAGTCGTTAGCCTCCCATGGTTCTTGGTCATGTTTGATTTGCGTTAATCGTTTCTCTCTCGCCGAAAAATGTCCTTTCCATTGATAGTTACCGGAACTGATACCGGAGTTGGGAAAACGTATGTTACCTCTGAGCTCGTGCGTTCGCTTCGTGAAGAGGGCATAGATGCGGTGGGCTACAAACCGGTGTGCTGTGGAGACCGGGAGGACGCAGAGATTTTGCTTGAGGCTTCTGAAAATGCAGAGCCCATTGAAGCAATAAACCCGGTGTGGTATCAGGCGCCGGTGACGCCGTCGGTTGCGGCGGAGTTGGAGAGTAAGCCGGTTCCACTCGGGGATATACGCTCTCATGCAGAATCGATGGCAGAGCGCCACGAAATACTTGTTATGGAAGGCGTGGGAGGGTGGGAAGTTCCCATGAGTGGGAGGGAAACTTTTGCCGACATGGCGGAAGGTCTCGGTTGGCCTACAGTGTTGGTGGTGGCGAATCGCCTTGGCGCGCTCAACCACACGCTTCTCACCGAGAATGCGATTCGGGATCGTGGATTGCACCTCGCGGGCGTCATCATTAACCATCTTACCGAGGACCATGATATTGCCATGACGACCAACCGGGTTGTCCTCGAAGATCTCATTTCCAGTCCGGTCTCGTGCCTTGAGAATGGTGATGGACTGGCCGGCAGCGTGCTTTTGCAGGAGCTTCTGCAAGCCTTTCGAAACGGAGGGTTTCGGGATTGAGAGAGTTGTTTTAGATTGAAGTGCTGGTTTCCGCCTTTGACTTTTCGTCCGTCCTCGGCACCCTTGAGGAAATGAAGGCTCCACCTTCCGCCCCCGATTCTACCGGCCATTATGGGCGGTTTGGGGGCATGTTTGTCCCGGAAACCCTGATGGCTCCCTTGAATGAGCTTTCGGAGGAGTATGCACGGGCCCGAGTCGACAGGGAGTTTCAGCGAGAGCTGGATGGGCTATTATCTGATTACTGCGGAAGGCCCACCCCTCTCTATTACGCTGAGCGCTGGAGTGACTTGATGGGAGGAGCCAAAGTGTATCTGAAGCGCGAGGACCTTCTTCACACCGGTGCTCACAAGATCAACAATGCAATCGGGCAGGCCTTGCTGGCACGCAGGTTAGGAAAACGTCGAATCATTGCTGAGACCGGAGCCGGCCAGCATGGCGTGGCTACTGCAACAGTTTGTGCTCGTTTCGGCCTCGATTGCACAGTCTACATGGGAAAGGTTGATATGGAGCGACAAGCCCCTAATGTGAGGAGAATGGAGTTGCTTGGGGCCAAGGTGGTTCCAGTTACCGCGGGGCAAGCGACCCTGAAGGAAGCGGTCAGCGAGGCGATGCGTGATTGGACTGCTTCTGTTGAGAATACTCACTATATCATCGGCTCAGCGTTGGGGTCTCATCCGTTTCCCATGATGGTGAGAGATTTTCATAAGGTGATCGGAGTGGAAGCCCGCGAGCAGGTGTTGAGGAAGGAAGGACGCCTCCCGAGCCTTCTGGTGGCCTGTGTTGGCGGCGGCTCGAACGCAATCGGTCTCTTTCATCCCTTCCTTGACGATGAAAATGTGCGAATGGTGGGAGTGGAAGCCGGAGGGGATGGCATCATGCCTAAAAGGCATGCCGCCCGTTTTCAAGGCGGCAAACTTGGTGTCCTGCAGGGGACTAAGACCTGGTTGCTAGCTGATGACGATGGGCAGATAGATCTTACCCACTCCGTAAGTGCCGGTCTGGATTATGCAGCAGTGGGGCCTGAACATGCTTTCCTTCAAGAGCTAGGAAGGGTGGAGTATACCTATGCTACCGATTCTGCTGCACTCACGGCTTTTCAGCAACTCTCGCAGATAGAAGGAATCATACCAGCGCTGGAAAGCGCGCACGCGGTGGCTTACGCGGCAGAGGTCGCTCCAAAATTGCCTCCGGGAGACATCATTGTTGTGAACCTCTCTGGAAGGGGGGATAAGGACATGGATCAGGCGTGCCGTCTTCTGGGAGAGTAGGTGAAGGTGCCCCTCACTGGTTTTTCCACCAGTTTGAATCCTTTTCCCAAGCTTCCTGCGGTGGGGTGTCAGACAGATCTCCGGCGGCTTCATGGGGCTGGTCGATAGCCTCCTGATCCTCATCTTCCAATAATTCGCTCTCGATGTTACTGGGAGACGCCCCGCTGCGAGCCATCGCGAAAAGAATTGTCGCTATCATTCCCAGAGCGAAGCTGACCAGCGCGGTCATGGAGATAGCGAGCATGTCCCCCGGGGCGAGGGCGACGACTTCCATACAATTCATCGAGGGAGGACTATAGGCGCAGCGATTTCAAAGGAGCAACCGCGATATTTTGAAGATGAAGAAAACGAGGGGAGGTGCAGGATTTGTGCAGGAATTATGGGACTTTGGGGTGTATGTTGTGGTTGGTGGCCGCTTTCTACTGCCGTGAGACAGGAAAGTCCTCTGGTGCATTGACAAATGGAGGACTCCAGCTAGTCTCCGCGTCCCGCCAGCGTTAGCTGCCCTAGAAAACGCCTTAAAACCATGAGCAAGCGCACATACCAGCCCTCCAAACGTGTCAGGAAGCGTCAGCACGGTTTTCGGGCTCGGATGGCGACCAAGGCGGGTCGTGGCATTCTCAAGCGTCGCCGTCAAAAAGGCCGGAAGCGTCTTCTCCCCAAGGGCGCCGAGATTCCCTACAAGCGGCATACTGTGCAGCACGGGAAGTAGCGCGGGCTGGCTTGAGCCGTCCGTAGGGGAAACTCCCTAGGATTATGCGTGTTCCGCGCCGACTCAGTATGACGCGGAGAGAGGAATTCGCCGCTGTCAGGAAGCATGGACGATCAATGGCCACGCGCAATTTCGTGATGGCAACTCTTCCCAGTCCTTCATTGGAGCATTTAAAATTCGGGTTTATTACCTCGAGAAAATCGGCCCGCAAGGCTGTGACCAGGAACCTGATCAGGCGCCGCCTCAGGGCAATTCTCGTCAAGCATGGAGAGAAGATCGATCAGAGTCGCTACCTAGTGATCATTGCAAGGCGCAAAGCATCAGAAGCAAGTTTCAGCGAACTTGAGGCCGACTGGCTGCGGCTGGGCCAGCGATTGGGCGTTTTTGGGAAAGATGCGTTCGAGACCAATCTTCATCCATCATAGAAAAAGGGGTTATGAAGTGGGCTATTCACACTCTGATCAGGAGCTACCAGAAGCTTCTACGCCCATTTTTGAGAGCGATATCGGGAGGGGGAAATTGTCGGTATCACCCAAGTTGTTCAAATTACTTTCTGGAGGCTACCGAGGTGCACGGGTGGTTAAAAGGGAGTTGGCTGGGGATTCGTCGGATTTTACGCTGTCATCCGTGGGGGGGCTGCGGTTATGACCCCGTTCCGCCGATGACGGAGAAGGTGACTGAGGAGAAAAGGGATCAATCCTCAATTACTGATCAGACTTCTGTCATCGACTCAAAATCCCATTAAAAGTAACAAAGGAGTTTCATTGTGGATCGTAAGGCTTGGATCGTTATCGCGCTGTGCTGCCTCGGGCTGTACGTCAATCTGAATTATAGCCGCAAGAACGCGGAGGCGGTAAGGGAGCAGGAGCGAGAGGCTCTAGTTGAGAAGGAGGCTGCCCAGAGGAAAGAGGGAGGCTCGCCTGCAGCTACAGCTCCCGCCACAGGTGAGGGGGTTACTGCTGGCTCGGAGAGGTCTGAAGAGGAAGCAAAGGTGCCGGAGACCGATCCAGTTTTGGAAGAAAAGACCTTCAAGCTTTCCAGCGGGGACGCCGTGTTCACCTTCACGAATTTCGGCGGAGGGATCAAACGCGCCGAAATGAGTGGTCAGTTCGCGGTGCAGGATAAGGAGAATCTCGTTAGCCTGAATGAAAGTGAATCTGAGCCCATCGGCCGCCTGACAAACGGGGTCGACCAATATCTCGATCTTGTTTATGCTCATGTTGAGGATTGGGACACTGACACCAGTATCTCCTTTGTTGGGAAAACCAGAGAAGGTCTGGAGATCACCAAGACATGGACGGTTGAAAAGCAGGAGGCCAGAGGCGCCTCTTCAGAAGATGAGGGCGCCTCATTCAGGCTGAGGCTCAACTTAGAATTCGAGAATACCGGGGAGAGCCCATTGAACCTTAAGGATTATGGCATCTTTGCGGGTTCAGCCGCGCCTCTCTGGGAAGGAGAGTGGGATCGTCATATCACCCTCTTTTACCAGAAAGATGGCGATTACAAGAAGCGGCGGGTGATCAAGTTCAAGAAGGGCAAGAAGCCACACTTCAAGGAGGATGCCGGGGTGCTTGGCTACGCTGGAGTGAGCAACCAGTTTTTCGCCACTATCATCTCGCCGGAGAATCCTTACGACGCATGGGTCTGGGGAGATCGAAGAGCGGTTCAACTGCCTGGGATCGCTGGTGGCGGATCAGGGGAGTCGATTCGTCTGGGGATGAGTTTGCCCGAAAAAAAACTGACGCCCAAGGGAGATAACAAGGAAGCTCTTTCCTTCAATATATATATCGGCCCCAAAAACAGTCGCCTCCTTGGTTTGACTGGTGAGGAACATGATCGGGACTACGCGAAGGTCATGAACTACGGGATGTTCAGCCCAATCAGCAAGTTTCTGAACTGGCTTTTGAACGTCTTATTTTCGAGCATTTTCTCCAACTTATCAGATTCGTGGGGATGGGGTTATTCCATCGTGGTACTGACTATCATTATCCGGGGCGCGATGTGGCCTCTGCAGAATAAGTCGACCCGTGCCATGAAGCGGATGTCGAAATTGCAGCCCCAGATCAAGGAGCTTCGTGAGAAGTATGCGGATGATCCCAACCGGATGAATCAGGAGATGATGAAAATGTATCGGGATTATGGGATCAATCCTCTGGGCGGATGTCTGCCCCTGTTGGTGCAAATCCCCATTTTCTTTGGATTCTACATCATGCTCCAGTATGCCGTTGAGCTTCGGCAGCAGCCTTTCCTCTGGGTGGAGGACCTGGCTCTTCCAGATACGGTGGCAACCTTGCCCTTCGATTTATGGCCCCTTGGGGATGGAGTGAACCTTCTTCCGATCGTCATGGCAGTTACGATGGTGCTTCAGATGGCACTCACGCCGAAGACGGGTGACAAGATGCAGCGCCGTCTCTTTATGATGATGCCCGTCATCTTCTTTTTCTTCTGCTACAACTTTGCCTCTGCCCTTGCGCTCTATTGGACCACCTCCAATATTTTCGCGATCATACAGATGTTAATCACCAGGCGACTGCCTGACCCGGAACTCAAAAAGAAGAAGGGTGCGGCAAAAAAGAGTTTTATGCAAAAAATGCAGGAGCGAGCTGAAGAGGCCCAGAAGACGCAAAAGGCAATGAGGTCCCGGCAGATGGGAGGACAAGGGCCCAAAAAACCGAAGAAAAGGGGCCCTCGGACGGGAGGTTAGAATTCTTTTCCTCTCCCGCAAATTCACAGCGGAAACTCATGAGTTTCACACCTAGCTTGACCGGACGGCCCCGGATCCTAAGGTGGCGCCATGGAAGCGCTTTCTGAAGCTCGCCAAATCCTTGAATCCATGGTCACCCAGCTCGGGTTCGATGTAAGTATCGAGCAGGAGGAGAGCGAAGAGGGAGGATGCCTTCAGATCCTTACAGAGGAAAGTGGCCTGCTGATCGGGAAACACGGTGACCGGTTGGACGACCTCCAGTATCTCGTGAACCGGATCCTCCAGAAAAAGGTTCAGGATCCTCCCCGCATTCGTATCGACTGCGATCATTTCCGGGTGAGACAGGAAGAGAAGCTGATCGCCACCGCCAGAGACTTGGCCGACAAGGCGAAGGAGAGTGGGAAGTCCATGAAAATGAGACCGCTGAACGCGTATCATCGTCGCATCGTTCACAATGCGCTTGTTGATGATGACGAGATCGAGACTATTTCTCCGCGGAGTGACGAGCGACTCAAGCGGATCGTTATCCAGCCGGTCTCCTGAGAGGGGAGGTCCGTGGGCAGAGAGGCCGCGTGAGCTCCTAGGATCACTACCCAGACGAAATATGGAAACGCATCGCCTCGTCCTTCCGGAAGATCTCAACCAGTATGGTTTCCTGTTTGGAGGACGGCTTCTTCGTTGGGTAGATGAGGCAAGCTGGATCGCGGCCAGTCTCGATTTTCCATCCTGCCGATTTGTGACTATTGGGATGGATGAAGTGGTATTTCGTCATAGTGTCAGGGAGGGCACGATTATCTCAATCCGCTCAGAGCAACAGAAGGTAGGTGAGACCTCGGCTACCTACAAAGTGACAGTGTGTGTTGGGAAGGTAGGAGAGAGAGATCCAATATTTACAACCCGCGTCACTTTCGTGAATGTGGACGAAAATGGATCCAAGCGATCTATCGGGGTGTGAAAGATGGCGAGGTCCCAAGAGGTTGATATCACTCTAGCGTTAGAGAAGCTCGAGGATCAGGAGGCATGGCGGCGGGCTGTAGCGCGGAAGATCGGCATTAAGCCTGACAGAGTGGCTAGTGTAGAGCTCCTGAAGAAGTCGGTTGATGCCCGGAAGTTTCCTGTGCGCTTTCAATTGCGACTGCTTGTCGGGATAGACGAGAAAATCCCTGCTGAGGAACTGGCAGTGCCATCCTTTCCTCAGGCTTCTGAAAGTGCTCCCCGAGTTCTGGTTGTCGGTTGTGGTCCAGCAGGAATGTTTGCGGCGCTTCGCTGTTTGCAGCTCGGCCTATGCCCAATTATTCTCGAGCGAGGGAAGGATGCGTCTGCTCGCCGGTTTGATCTTGCCCCACTCCTCCGGCAAGGCCGGGTGATTGAAGATTCAAACTACTGTTTTGGAGAGGGGGGAGCTGGGACGTTTTCAGATGGAAAATTGTACACCCGTGCAACCAAGAGAGGGCCAGTGCGCGAGATCTATGAAACTCTGGTAGCACATGGAGCTCCTCCGGAGATCCTTACCGAGGCGCACCCGCATATAGGGTCCAACCTTCTTCCGAATGTCGTCAAGTCATTACGGGAAACGATCCTTGGCGCTGGTGGGGAGGTTCATTTTGAAAGCAAGGTGACCGATTTTCTCATGGAGCAACCCTCAATGCGTCTGGTGGGAGTAACCACTGCCGATGGACATGAGTTCCGTGGAGAAGGGGTCATTCTTGCAACGGGGCATTCCGCGAGAGATGTCTATTCCATTTTACTGCAGCATGGGGTCGCTCTTGAGCAAAAGCCTTTTGCGATGGGAGTGCGTATTGAACACCCTCAGCCCTTGATCGATGGAATCCAGTATCATCTCCGCGGAGATAAAAAGCGACCAGATCCTCTCCCCGCTGCCCGCTACCGGCTCGCAACGACTATCAAAGGGCGCAGTGTGCACTCATTTTGCATGTGCCCGGGAGGGTTTATTGTTCCCTGCGCGACAGACGATGATGAGGTAGTTGTCAATGGCATGTCGCTCTCGCGGAGAGATTCTCCATATGCGAACAGTGGCATCGTGGTGGGGATTGATCCCAGTGATACGACGCCGTGGCAGAAGGAGTATGGGGTTCTCGCGGGAGTAGGGCTTCAATTGGAAGTGGAGCGTGCCGCCAAGAGGGCAGGCGGAGGAGGGCAGGCGGCTCCTGCCCAGAGAATGGTGGATTTCCTAGGGCGGCGCAATTCACAGAATCTGCCCGGAACCAGCTACTTCCCGGGTGTGCAGGCTGCACGTCTGGACGAGATTCTGCCGGAGTTCATCGCTAATTCGCTGCGAAAGGGGCTCATTCGGTTCAGCAGATCGATGAAGGGTTATCTCAGTGACGAGGCCCTTCTGGTGGGGTTTGAGACCCGGAGCAGTTCCCCTGTTCGTGTGCCGCGCGATAAGGAGAGCCTGCAGCATCCCGAGGTCAGGGGGCTCTTCCCCTGTGGAGAGGGCGCGGGCTACGCGGGTGGCATCGTGTCGGCGGCCCTCGATGGGCGGAGGAGTGCGGAAGCGGTATCGGAGATGGTGAGGTAAGTGGAGGGTAGGCGGGTTCGCCTTGTAGGTGACTTTTTGTGTAGCAGGCTGTGAGAGCACGGGAGCTGAAGTTATTGTGTGGTTCTCATAACCAGAGTAGAGGTAGGGCATGAAATACTGGCTCATCAAATCCGAGCCCCATGTTTATGGAATCAAGCAGCTCAAAGAGGAGAAGCGTGCTGAGTGGGATGGGGTTCGAAATTATCAAGCGCGTAACATGATGCGGGATGATATGAAAATCGGAGACTTGGCTCTCTATTACCATTCAAACTGCGCCTCGCCTGGAGTTGTTGGTATCGCACGAGTTGCTAGTGAACCCTACCCGGATCCGACGCAATTTCAGAAGCGCTCAAAGTATTATGATGCAAAATCAAAGAAGGAGGACCCTCGATGGATCTTAGTAGACTTTGAGTTTGTGGCAGAGTTATCCGAGGAAGTGAGCCTCTCCTTAATGAAAGAAGATCCGAGATTGGCTGGAATGCTATGCCTGAGAAAGGGAAACCGTCTCTCTATTACGCCGGTGGAGGGAAAGCACTTCCGGAGGGTGTGTAAGCTAGGTGGGTGGAAGCCGTCCTGAATCCTGGGGAGAATTGGGTGGGAAGGTCGTGTTCCTGTTCCAGCATGCATCCTAGGATGCAAGCGGTCGGCCAAGTCAGCCCTCTCGGAATCACCCTCACGGAGTCCGCGAGGCGCTGAGAGAATCAAGGTGATTCTCTCCGGTCCGGATGCAGGCACGTAGAAAGGTAATGTTCTGATCGACTTTCCCAACGCTCGCCCCTCCCTCCATGATGGCCACAAGGAATGAGGCTTCGTCGGCTGGTTCGATATCGGAGCGAACGATTGATTTTTTCTGTCCTCGCTCCAAGGCATTCCGGATGGAGTCGCACCAGATCTCATAGATCCTGCAAAGGCGCGTTCTAAACCCTTCATCGAGGGGGGACATTTCTACTGCGAAGTTGCATATCGGACTGCCGTTGAAAAGAAATCCGGTTTCCGGCACTTCTCCTTCGACCCGTTTTATAAACCGCTGAAGAATGTCCCTCAGGGTGCCCAGGGGGTCCTCTCCCTTTTCGAGGGGCTCGACCCACCAATTCTTGATGGCCGGAATCATAAGTTCGTCCAGCACGGCGTATCCCAGCTCATTCTTGCCGGCAAAGTGGTGGAAGAGGGCGCCTTTGGTGATACCCGCAGCCTCTACGATGCGATTGATGCTCCCACCTTGGAATCCATGGCGATAAAATTCGCGATAGCTGGCTTCCAAGATTTTCCGTCGGGTCCGCTTGGGATCACGCACACGGGGCATAAGAGGATCCTACATACCTGAAGGAATGTTGCAAGCGAGGCTTCTGCCTGGTTTTAGAGGCGCTCTCGGTAAAGGGCTCCCGATAGGAGAGGTCTAGCGAGGGC